>PWUO01000107.1 GCA_003562555.1 Dehalococcoidia bacterium | reverse complement strand
GCACTCAGCTATGAGGAGCAGGACACGATACTGAAGCAAATGGCTTCGGGACTCAATACCCCGCTGACGTCCAGCATGGGACGCCTGTTCGATGCAGTCGCAGCACTCACGGGGATAAGGTCTGCCATCGACTACGATGGCCAGGCAGCAATCGAACTGGAGATGACAGCGCACCTTCAGGGCACACCTACACATTCCGACCGATACCAGTTCGGCGTTGACGTGACGGCCGAGGGCCACGTGGTAAGAATTGCTCCAGTACTCGACGCCGTACTGCAGGATGTAGTCGAAGGGATTCCCCGATCACGGATCGCGATCGAATTTCACGCGGCGGTAGCCAGGATCACGTGCGACGTCTGCGTGCTCATCTCGCGCGATACAGGTCTGTCGACCATCGCGCTCAGCGGCGGGGTCTTCCAGAACAGGCTGCTACTGCATGCGGTCTCTGAGCGACTGCGTGCCGCCGGGTTCCGGGTACTGACCCACATCGCTCTGCCACCGAACGATGCGTGTGTCTCCCTGGGACAGGCGGTGGCCGCTGCCCATCAGCAGTAGATCCCGTTGGCCGGCTGGGCCGCTGCCGCATGTTCAGGTTTGTGTGCTGGCAGTAATGCAGGCTACAATGGTCGCTGTCATGTGTCTCGCCATTCCCGCTCTCATACTGTCCATCGATGGTGACACCGCTGAGGTGGACATCGACGGCGTTCGCAGGCATATCGGCACGATGCTGACGCCCCACGTGAAGGTGGGTGACTACGTTCTCCTGCACACCGGATACTCGATAGGCATCCTCAAACCCGAGGAGGCCGAGGAGACGCTCGCGTTGTTCAGGGAGTTGGCGGAAGTCAGTGAGAATCACTGACGAGTTCAGCAACTCGCAGATCGCTCGCGCCATGGCGCAGCGCATTACCCGCGCTTCAACGAAACCCGCTCAGTTCATGGAGTTCTGCGGGAGCCATACACACGCGCTGCTCCGACACGGCATTCGGGACCTGCTTCCCGCCACCATCACGATGAGATCGGGACCAGGATGTCCCGTGTGCGTCACCTCGGCACATGATATCGACACTGCCATTGAGCTCGCGAAGACACCCGGAGTCACTGTCGCAACATACGGCGACCTGGTGCGAGTCCCGGGTAGTCACGGCAGTCTTGAGCATGCAAGGGCTGCCGGAGCGGACGTTCGCGTCGTCTACTCGGCCCTGGATGCAGTCGCCATGGCGGCAAGAAACCCCTCCCGCCCCCTCATTCTTATCGGGATAGGATTCGAGACGACCACCCCCACAGTGGCCGCGTCCGTCATCGAGGCTGCGCGCCGGCAGATCGGCAACTTCCACGTGCTCTCACTGCTCAAACGCACTCCTCCGGTGATGGAGGCGCTGCTTTCCCTGGGCGAGGTACATATCGATGGCATCATATGTCCCGGACACGTCAGTGTCATCACAGGAATGAAGCCCTACCAGATGATTCCCTCCCGATTCAGGGTGGGCTGCGCGGTGTCTGGTTTCGAGCCGCTGGACATACTCAGAGCTGTTGACCTGCTCGTGCAGCAGCACGAGTGTGGGATTCCGGCTGCGGAGAACGCCTATGAACGAGCCGTTACACCGGAAGGGAACACGGCTGCCCAGGAGCTCATGCAGCGGGTATTTGCTCCCTGCACAGCTGAATGGCGCGGTATCGGATTCGTAGAGGACAGTGGACTCACGTTCAGTCCGGAGTTCGCGGCCTTCGATGCCGCCGCACTGTACCGAGTGGACGTCCCCTCTTGTGCGGAGCCCGCTGGCTGCCGCTGCGGCGACGTCCTCCGTGGCAGCGCACTCCCCCCGGATTGCACCCTGTTCAGCACAGTGTGCACCCCTCAGAACCCTGTCGGGCCCTGCATGGTCTCCCATGAAGGAGCCTGCGCAGCCTACTTCGCATACTCCGTCGACACATGACACACTATCTGACAGCCGATTCTCAACCGAAGGAGGCATTCGACATTTATGAGCGAGTTGAAGGACTACAGCGGCGAATTTCGATCTGACTTCGACTTCTCCGAGTTCTCGAAGGAGTTCCTCATCGAGCTTCTACGCTTCTACGGCCGCACCTACATGGCTATCGATGGATTCTGGTACATCGGTGTCAAGGACCACATCAATAACGAGACGGCACTGAAGATCGACCACTGGGTGTGGGACAAGTCTACGCGCTACGAACTCAAGCGACTGACGCCTCTCGCGGGCATCGACGGGGATGGTATCGATGCACTGTTCAAGTTCCTGCAGATTGTGCCATGGATGAACGTGGCAGAATACCGACTTGAACTTGAGTCGCCGAATCGCGGTATCATGACCGTCACCAAATGCACCATTCTGGAGGGCATGGAGAAGGAAGGCCAGGGCAGGGAGAGCCAGATTTGCAGCGAGGTCGACGCCGCCGTACTTCGTAAGTACGCAGCATTCTTCAACCCGAACATTAAGGTGGAGCCACTGGTGCTGCCCCCGCGGGAAGACAAGCAGGGCATGTGCTGCCGGTGGGAATTCACGCTCGAGTGACTGCAAGCGAATCCGGCGAAGTGGTGCTGCTGGCGCACGGCAGCGGAGGAGCGATGAGTCACGAACTCATCAGGAACCGTCTGCTCGCGCACATAGCGAACCCTTCACTCAACACGATGGATGATGCGGCAGTGCTGCAGTGCGGCGCCCGACTTGCGTTCACGACTGATAGTTATGTCATATCGCCGATCGTCTTCCCGGGTGGCGATATAGGCAGGCTCGCGGTGTGCGGCACTGTGAACGATCTTGCCATGGTGGGAG
>PWUO01000013.1 GCA_003562555.1 Dehalococcoidia bacterium | reverse complement strand
CTGGACCCGACGCTTGTCGTACACGGCGCCCTCGATGGTGTCGGAACACTGGACCCAGGAGGCTACGTCGACCGCGAACCGTGGGTCACCCGCAGGTTGGTCCCAGCACGGAAGCCGTGATTGTGGTCGGGACCTATCTACCCACCGACCAAGCACAATCAACCCGTGTTTGGGGCTTCATTGTTGCATTGATGGTTGTGATCCGCGACCACACCGCGGTGGCTTCTGCGACTAGAATCGGTCTGGCTGCGACACAAGGCCTCGCAGGTAGCTGTAGACGTCTTCTGGCAAGTTGACTCCGGAGTTACGGCTTTGCCACGAGATGACTTCGTTGCTGGCTCCAAAATGTCCGCGTAGCCGTTCAACTGCTGCCGCCGGGTCGTCGCCGGCTTGGCTCATTACTCTGCCGGCGACAGACTGAGGGATCAGGAGCTCGGCTGCGAACGCATTGGCACGCGCCTCGGCACGACTGTGCCTATTCATGCCAAGGACTTCACCGAAGGGCAGTGCGCCAGTCCGGTCAACCAGCAGGTGACAGAGCTCGTGCGCCAGTGTGGCTCGCCGCCCTCCTTCTGACTCGTTGTGCCGGCCGTCGGCATTGATCAGCACGCTTGGCCCACGACGTGGCCCCCAACAGGACACTGCGTCAATCAGCGACGGCAGGTCGCCACGCAACTCGTTGACTTGGACACCCCACCGAGACAGCACATCGTCGGGGTTGACGCGGCCTAGAGCTTGGTCTCGCGTGTCTGTCCACTCGTATCGGAACCACTGCGCAAGAAGTAGCCCCTGCTCGAAGGGACGCTTGTCAGCATGCGTGGCAAGCTCGAACTGAGCCCTGAAGGAGATCGTGTCGAGTTCGTCTGTCTTGAGGCGAGGCTGCTGTCGTACAGCGTCCAGCAAGACCCGCAGGCTCCGCTCCCCTAGGGAGCTAGCTGTCCGAGCCACTGCTAGCAGTTCGTTCAACTCGCTGGGATCGGTCGCGTCGAGGTCCCAAGCCTCCTCAACGGATTGGGTGCCCGACAGCCTTTCCACTTCTTCAGTCGCGAGGCCGGTAGCGGTCATGACACGTTCCATCGCTTCGACAACCAGGCGATTCTCCCACCGGTGACGCGCGCTCGTTGAAGCATCATCAAGCGCCTCCGCCAGCATTCGAGCCATGAAGTTCCCTACTGACTCGAGAACGTCAATGACCACACGATCACTGAACCGCTCCGTCACCTGCTCGGCGCAGAACCAGTAGTACCGCCCCTCTCTGACGATCACGACTGGTGCTACCGAAGAAGCGTCAATCAGCCCCTGTGACAGGTCATGCTGTTCGATGAACCGCTCGATAGCAGCCACGGTTTCCTGGCCGCGTTGTGCTGGCTCGGACTGCGCCCTCGCATGTGCCTGACGCCGGAGCTCAGGCGCTGGCGCTGGGTCGAGGTCGAGTGGGGGCCTGTCATGCCACATCAGCGCCGGCCATGCACGCGCCAAGTAGTCCAGCAAGCCTGCAGGCGCGAAGTCCGCGCCCTCCCAAACGGTGCGCCCATCAATCCTCAAGTCGATAGACCCAAAGCTGCTGCCGTGCGCCTGATCGGCGGAGTGCGGTAGCGATAGTTCGACGCCCACGGACTCCTTGAAACCGAACAGGACAGTCTCCGCCATGAGACCCATGGCTGTTGAGTTCTCTACCGATTGGTCGGCCTCGCACGCGAAGCGAATCCACTCAGATAGCGACAGGCCACTAAGTGCGGCCTCGCTTCGATAGGCCGCCGCTTCACTGCTTGCCAGTCTCACTGTCAGGGTCACTGACCGGGGGTCTGAGGATTCCTCCTCTGGCGGCGCGGCCAGGTCGCTCTGAGAGAGACCATCAAGAGCAGCCTCGCAGCATTGCCGAATCCAGTCAGACACCGTCAGGTCTGTCGCCGCCGCGCGCCCACGGATGTGATTGGCCTCCTGCTGTGTCACACGGAACGAGATCATGACCGTGAGGTTCTCGGCGATCTCGGCCTCTACGAGTTCACCGGCCTCCGCGTCGAGCTCCCCCTGGTGTTCGTACTGCCATTCGGCGAGCTCTGCCTCTGTCATCCTCTCGGTCTCCATCTGCTACACCTTCCACGCGCTGATAGGCCTCGCGACCCCGCTGTCATACACGAAGTTGACACGGATGCCGTTCGCGAGCGCGTAGTAGCCTGCCGCGCCATCGCCCTTGTTTCGGCGAATCTGGGGCTTACTGGCGAAAACCGCCTCAATCTCCGCCTCAGGCACCCGCCGTGTTGCGTGCACTCTGTTGCGGTCATCCCACTCGATGGTGTGGATCCGCATATCGCCTCCGTAATACCTCACTCTAGCGTATTACGGGCCTCGATGCCTGGCCAGGCGATCTGGTTCTTGACACGATCGGGGAGGTGCGGGTGGCCGTCCTGTCAGTGCCCGCGCTTGGGCCGGACTCGCGAGGGCTTGTGGCCGCCGGCGCTGGCGGCGCCAGCGGGCGAGTGGTCAAGGAGCAGGGTGCTCCTGGCTCGATTGCGCGTGGGCCGTGTCGTCACGGCCGCTGGTGTCTCGACGGAGTGGTGGACGGAAAAGCACCCTGACCTCCTCCCTACGGGGACTAGAGCGCGCGATGACAGTCCGCGGCCGCCAGCGGGCTTGAGGAGCAACTTCGAGCGGGTTCGAGCGGGTCGGTGCCTTCGCGGAAGCGCGCACAGCGGGGACTTCCGGGCGGATGCGCCGAGGTCGTTGCAGGTCATGCGGCGGGGGTGTGGGTCCAGCCGAGGAGTTGGTAGAGCTTGGCGGTGGGGACGAGCAGACGCCGGCCGATGCGGATGG
>PWUO01000059.1 GCA_003562555.1 Dehalococcoidia bacterium | reverse complement strand
GAAATTCACACACTTAAAGACGGGTTTACGCTACAACAAACTCATCGTTTAACGGTTCCAAAGTGCGATGCGGAACGGCATTTGCTGATACTGGGGAGAGCCTGACTGTGGCCAAAATTCTGACCATTACCAATCAAAAGGGTGGGGTAGGTAAAACAACCACCTGTGTTAACCTTGCTGCATCATTAGCCGCGACAAAAAAAAGAGTGTTACTGATTGATCTAGATCCGCAAGGTAACGCTACGATGGGTAGTGGTGTTGATAAGCATGAACTTGAGGGTTCATCTTATGAACTACTGACAGGAAATCTTTCAGCCGAAGAGTGTATCAGAACTGGACTTCCTTGCGGATTTGATATTATTGGCGCCAATGGAGATTTGACGGCCGCTGAAGTTGAGTTGTTGCAACTTCCTCGTCGTGAATTTCGCTTAAAAATGGCCCTTTTACCCGTTGCTGACCGTTATGATTTTATTCTGTTAGATAATCCACCTTCACTGAATTTACTGACAGTTAACGCACTTTCCGCCTCAGCGGGGGTTATGATTCCCATGCAGTGTGAGTATTACGCTCTGGAAGGAATCAGTGCATTGATTGGTACCATCGATAAAATACATAAACGCTTAAATCCGGAATTAAAAATTGAAGGAATATTGCGGACTATGTTCGATCCACGCATGAGTTTGACACGGGATGTATCTGTTCATCTTGTTGAATACTTTGGTGAAAAAGTATATCGCACGGTAATACCACGTAATGTTCGTTTAGCGGAAGCACCTAGTCATGGTTTGCCTGTTTTGCAATATGACAAAAGCTCGCGTGGAGCAATGGCTTATTTAGCCTTGGCGGGAGAACTGATCAGACGAACAGAAGCAGAGCAATCCAAACAAGCGGAACAACTTGAAACACAGGAAGCAGAGTGATGGTGGTAAAAAAACGCGGTTTAGGTCGTGGACTTGATGCATTGTTATCAGGCATGTCTGAAGATAATGAATCTCCATTACATGAAGCAACTCAACCTGTGTCAACTCAAGGTGAACTGCAACATATGGAATTGAACCGTATCCAACGAGGGCAGTATCAACCTCGACGAGATATGGAACCACAGGCTTTAGAGGAACTGGCAGAATCAATAAAGCTTCAAGGTGTAATGCAACCCATTGTCATACGTCCAATTGAACAGGGACGCTATGAAATTATTGCGGGTGAACGTCGTTGGCGCGCAACACAAATGGCGGGTTTAAGTACTATTCCAGTCATCATTCGAGATGTACCGGATGATGCTGCAATCGCCATGGCTTTAATTGAAAATATTCAACGTGAAAATTTAAATCCGATTGAAGAAGCTATTGCACTGAGTCGTTTGCAAACAGAATTTGAATTAACACAACAGCAAGTTGCTGACGCAGTCGGTAAATCACGTTCCACTATCGCAAACTTGTTACGTTTAATGAATCTGACGGATGATGTCAGAAAGTTGCTGGAATACGGAGACCTAGAGATGGGTCATGCTCGGGCATTGCTTGGATTAGAAGGTGAAATTCAAAAAGAGGCTGCATCACAGGTGGTCTCCAAAGCGCTTTCGGTTAGAGAAACAGAACTGTTAGTAAAAAAATATCAATCCGGCGATGTGCCAAAAAAACAGCAACCTTCAACAAACAACGAAACTTTTAAAGAAATTTCTGGCCTATTATCCAGACACTTTTCAGCGCCTGTGAAAGTATCTGCTTCAGCGCAAGGAAAAGGAAAAATTAGTATCAGTTTCAACTCACAAGAACAATTGGATCAAATTTTAAGCAAACTGGAAAACACTCAAGGATAATAAGGCTATTATGATAAAGAGTTAAGACCTTAGTAACAGAGCAGTACACTATCTGTTGAGTCATAAGGCCTAAACCCCTATAATCGCCAAGCTTAGAATAAGACTGCTAATGGAACTCAATACTTTGGATCATAACAAACCGATTGAGTCGACTGGACTAGCAAAGAAAGATGTAGATAAAAACACACATCAATATGTCCGATCTTACGCAGTGATGTTGTTAGTTCAGTTAGCGATTATCAGTATGTTATCTGTTCTAGCGATACTAAAAGATTTCGTTACGGCCTATTCGGTACTGATAGGCGGTATAGTGTACATAGTGCCAACAGCTTGGTTCATTTTACGGACATGGCTTAAGAAGAGCCCTGAAGATCCGCACAAGTTTTTGGCAAGTGTATACCTAGGCAAGGCTGGCATGCTGATACTCACCATTATTTTATTTACGGTGGTGTTTGCAAAAGTAGAACCACTCAATGCCTTGGCTTTTTTGACAACGTTCATTTTTTTGCAGATATCTGGTTGGTATCTGCAGGTAAAACTTAATAACCGATTTCTGAAACTTTGACTGAGAGTAACTGAGAATGGCAAGCGAAAACCCAACATCCTCAGAATATATTACCCATCACCTTAGTAATTTAACTTTTGGTAAGCATCCGGTTGACGGCTGGGGCTTTGCTGGAGGTGAAAATGCTGCACAGATGGGATTCTGGGCAATACACGTTGATACTATGTTCTTTTCGATCTTGACCGGTGTATTCTTCATCTGGTTATTTAAAAAGGTTGCAGATACCGCAGTAAGCGGTGTTCCCGGCAATCTACAAAACTTTATCGAAGTGGTTGTTGAGTTCGTTCAAGACAACGTGAAAAGTATCTTCCATCACAATAATCCCACAATAGCACCCTTAGCATTAACTGTTTTTGTGTGGATTTTTTTGATGAACGCGCTAAAACTAATTCCAATTGACTTTATTCCTTACATTGCTGGAGAAATGGGTCTACCTT
>PWUO01000095.1 GCA_003562555.1 Dehalococcoidia bacterium | reverse complement strand
GAAAGCGAAGATAGCGCCCCGGTCATCAACTCCACGGCCGGTGCAGTGTTCGGGAATACCAGGTTTAATGTGGCCCCTGATTCTCCCTTTGTCTTCCAGAACGATATGTATTTCGAAAGGCTGGAATACATGCAGGGGATTTTGTATTTGGGGCAATACAATCTGAAGGTTGATGACATGTGGAACCTGAATAATGATAATAATGTTCAGACGAATTTCTTCACCGAGGGTGCAGGAGTCAGTTCTTACCTGAGGGTTGCCGATAAGGGGCGAGCATCAGCAGGCGATGCTAATCAGCGCATCATGATAATCACCGATGGTAACGCCAGTGCAGCGGGTTTAAGCCTGAAGATAAGCCAGAATACCACTGAAAACTTAGGCGAAGATGTGCGCAATAACGTTTCTGTAATCACCTTCCCCATCGGTTTTTCCACCGACAATTTTGCCACGGGCCTTACCAACACCTATTACCGCCCGGCACAGGTCAAGGTTACCGATTTCGAGGATGACGGGTACCTTAACATCAGGCCTGTGAGAGGAGCATTACAGACCACCGATCCTACGGGCGGAGAGGTGCTTCAGCACCATTGGAAGGTGAGCCACAGTGAATTTGAGGCCCTGCCTACCCTGGCGTACCGGTTCTATTACCGCAACAGGAACGAGGCTGGTATCGCCGACCTGCCTGCCGGGGCGGCAAATGAAAATAGTTATGTCCCCGGCTTCGTGCTGGATGAAAGTCCCTACACCAGATCATACGAATCGGACGACCCGTCGGAGCAGGACACCGACGGCATCTATCCTACGCCTCCCGACGCCAGCACCAGGGTGATCGTGTTCAACGGCAACAACACAGGTACTGCCGACGACGACCTGTTCGGTTTCAGCGCCAATGCACCCGGCTTCCAGCCGGTTAATGCAAGCTATACCACAGGTGTCTTCGCAAGGTTCACAGGAGCCCCGCGGGTCTATTATTCGCGCGGACAGGACCTTACCGACACCCAGCCACTCTGGACCACAGCCGGTACCTGGACCCGTTCCGACCTTCCCGGGTTCGACCCCGGCAACCCGCATATAAGCAGTAACCCTGCATCGCCAACTACTCCTGGGGCAGGCGATATCGTCCATATAGGCTTTTTCCCGTATGACGATCTCAAGACCGACTACCACGGGTATCCTCACTCGGCCAGGATCAACTCCGGAAACCTTGAGGCAGCCCGCCTTGTGTTCACCCAGATGACCGATGAGCTGGGCAATGCCCCGGTACGGCGCAAGCCACTTTCGGAGATCGGAGGGTCGAACCATTTCCAGTTCAGGCCAACACTCGTATGGAACTCAACCGGCACGATCAACGTAGCCGCCATGGCAGGCGAGGGCACAGTCCGCATCAGGGGAGAAGGTACCAATGACAACAGGCGTGATCCAGGCTTTGGCAATGTTGACATGGGTGATTTTGCCCGGACCGACTCCTCCTATATCCTCTACGAGGCCTTCAACGACTTCACCATCAATAACACACCTGTAGAGCTGCCTAACCTGATGATAGGCACCGACGGCTGGGGCTCCAATGACCGCACCCTTACCATAACAAGGGATATAACCACCAACCAGAACCTTGAGATACTGGGAAATGCCAACCTGGTGCTGGGCACCGGGGCCACCGGCAACCTGCACATAAAAGGTAACCTCTACCTGGTGCCGCTTACCAATAACACCGGCGGCGGAGAGCTGAGGCTCCAGAATTCCGGTACGGGCCGTACGGTAACCGTCGAAGGCAACGTATGGGTGGGGCGGCCCTCGGGCGCAGCAGCCACGGGAGGCAACGTGATAAGGGTGGAGACAGGCGGAGATGTCACCCACAACATACATGTGGGCGGCAATATCATCATCAACACCACCGGTAACAACACTGCGGCGGCTCCAAACGGTAACGGACTTATATTCGGCGACGGCTCGCAATCGCATATTGATCTTACCCTCAGCGGCAGCACAGATGCATTCTTCACAAACCTCAACGGAAATGTGCCGGTCCTCCACAGGGTAACGGTCACCAAAGGCAGCAGTCCGGCGGCCGGCTTCGCTTTCAACAGCAACTTTATCCTCAGCGGAGCCACCTCAGGCGCCGGTGTTCCCAAGGCGCTCACACTGCACAACGGGACCCTCACCCTCAACCACGAAGATATTGACATAGACCTCACCACTGGCAATGACAACTTCACCATACCCTCAACAAGCGCGCTCACAGTAGCCGAAGGGCAGGTCACCGTCAGCGGCGCAAACACGGGCATATTGCTTGACGGATTGCTGCGGGCCGAAGGCAATGGTATAATTAACATGGACGGAGGCGACGGGGTCAATAACTTTATCGAGTACTCAGCCTCCGGCAACGCCGCCATAGAGGTGGCGGAGAGCGGACAGCTTATCGTAGGCTCGCAGATCCGCCGCGGCACATCCAACCCGTCCGGCGTATTGAGCTATACACAAACCGGCGGCACAGTGGTCGTCGGCAGGAACGCCGCCCCGGAAAATACCCGTGGGGTCTTCGAGATACTGAACACGGGCAGCCGCTTCACCCACACCGGTGGCAGCCTCACCATTGTCCGTCCCCAATCCGCCCCAACAGCAGCAACAGGCAGCGGTTGAACGGCGTCGAGAGCCGGGCGAGCCGGCTCAGGTCCAGCCCCCGCCGCAAGGCCACCCGCCCCAGCACCGTAACCAGCGCATGGGACAGCCCCTGCGAGAAGGCCATCATCGCGTCGTGCTCTTCGGCGGACATGCGGACGACGTTCGCGCCTTCGGCTACGAAGAGGTCGGCCAGCGCCTG
>PWUO01000087.1 GCA_003562555.1 Dehalococcoidia bacterium | reverse complement strand
TCAAAGAATGCGGCGGCGCGATTCCTGGTAATGTCATCACGATGGGCAACAACGATTCCAACGGCTATTATCTCTCTCGCTGCAAAGCGTCTGGAATCAAGCCGCATCCGGCCCGCTTTCCGGTTCAGTTGCCGGAATTCTTCATCAAGTTCCTGACAGGTCCTGGCGATTTGGTGCTCGATCCCTTTGCCGGCAGTTGCACCACCGGCGAGGCCGCAGAGCGACAAGACCGCCGCTGGATTTGCGTCGAAACGCTCAAAACCTATCTGGACGGCGCGCGCTTCCGGTTCGAGAACGGATCGCTCCATCCACCCGCAACGCAGGGCGAGGGGGACAACGGACATGCCAGACAAGGCGAATTACTTTTTTAGCCTGCGGCGCGTTCGGCTAGTCCCGCCATAGTCCCGATCGCGCAGTGTATCGGGCGACGGCGGATGAACCGGCCAAAAACGTCAAGGCGATCTTGCGGCAAAGGTAGGGCGGGCTCTCCGAGCGCGCCGCGGTTTCGCACAGGTTCTCGAGGCAGGCCAGTAAACAAGTCCGCAATTTGGATGTGAAAAAAGGTGTGAAAAAATTGCGCTTCCGGTTTTTCGTGGGGATTTTCCATTGGCCATTGCGCATGACGACACCTTGAAAGACGTTTAAAAAACGAAGAATCAATGGAGTTCACGGCAAAGTTTACGATGGAGTTAAAATCGATGAAGTTTACGAAATAGTTCACGGATTGAGTGCTTTGCCACTGTTGTCGTGCTTGACTGTCCCGGTTCCCATCCATCGTAAACTCCATCGTGAACTCCGACGAATCAAACTCCATCGTAAACTTTGCCGTAAACTAATTCAGTCCGGTCTATGAGCGATGTCAGAATATTGGAGGGTTGAGCGTTCGGTCAACGATAGCGGCGACGAGAGCGGACAACGAGTATGAGTTCCCGAAGGGTGCATTCCATAATTGTGACCTGAAAAAGTCGAAAAAATGAGTTGCGACGGCTCTTTTTTTTTGGTATAAATCCGATAGCCATATTATAGCTATCGGAAAGGAGTCTCGTATGAGTCGGGTCAAAAGTGTTGCGGAAGTGAAACAGGCGATGGCGGCATTGGGGCCAATGCTCCCGGGCAGCATCAGTAAGCAATGGAACGTCTGCGGTAAGCCGGGATGCAGGTGCAAGGACCCCGAACGGCCCAAGAAGCACGGCCCGTACTACCAGTTGAGCTTTACGGTGGCGGGGAAAAGCTCATCGCTTTTCCTCAAACCGGAAGAGCTGGCACAGGCTAGGCGTTGCCTGCGACGTTACAGGCAGTTCAAAGGGTTGTGCTCCGAATTGCACGCCGCCTATGTGAGGGAAGCGCGGCAGCAGGGGTTGACCGCCATGAGCGAGGTCGAGTGACAGCGGCGGTCAATCCGCCTGCGGACCCGACCCATCCTGAGCAGCTCAGCGAACGGGCTGAGGCGTGCTTGGCAGCGTTGCGCACCGTGTTGCGCAATCCGCCAGTGGTTCGATCCGCAACGGATTTGCAACAGGCTGAACAGGACTGCGCTCGGCATTGCGACGAGTTGCTTGCCGCACTCATGGGCGTCGTCACCCAGGTCGCAGTGACACACCCCCGTATCACCGAAGCGGCTCACCGAATGGCCCGTGGCGCTCCAAAGCCCCTCAAGAAATCAGACGTCCGCACCGTCGGCATCCAATTCCGGAGGGGGCCCAAAGTCAAACTGCGCTGTGTCTACTACCGGCGCCGCCCCGGCGACTGCCACCATCGAGAGAAAGGCATGTTCCCGGCATTGGTTTTGTTGGGGATCCACGCACGTGTCTCGCCAGACGCCGCAGCCCAGATGGCACGCAGCGCTTGCGCCGTCGGTTCGCTTGATGAAGCAGCCGCCTGGCTACGAGACAGCGCCGGACTTCACGTCGACGTCAAGACCCTTCGCACTGTGACCCGAGCCTTCGGCCAACGAGCCCGAGCCGCGTTGCCCTCTCATCTCCAAGACCTGAAGACTCAAGGCCAGGAACGCAAGCTGGTGATCTCCGTCGATGGGGGCCGGCTGCGTATCCGCCAAGACAAACCAGGCGCCCGGACTGCCAAAGGCCGACGGCGCTATCACACCGACTGGAGAGAACCACTGCTGTTGCATATCTATGCGCTGAACGAAAACGGTCGGCTCGACCGTTCTTTCAACCCCCTGATCGACGGCACGCTCGGAGGCATCGACGCGCTCTTCGATCTGCTGCGCCTCTACCTGCCCCTGTTCACCGCTCTGCAGCCTACTCATATCCTGCTTATCGCCGATGGGGCTCGATCGATCTGGAAACGCTTCGAGAAACTCATTTCCGAGGGAATTCTCGGTTCCGCCCGCACGATTCAATTGATCGACTTCTACCACGCCGTCGAACATCTCGGTGCGTTCGCCGAGGCATGCCCAAGCTACAGTCGACCACGACGATCCCGCTGGCGCAATCAGGTCCGCAAACTGTTGCGCGCCGGTAAAATCGAGGCCGTGATTGCCGACATGGATCGGATCATAGCCGTTCATCCAGGCGTAGCCACTTTGAAAACCGAACGAAACTACTTTCTCCGCAACCGTCACCGCTTCAGCTATGCCTGGGCTCGTCGCTTGCGGCTGCCAATCGGCTCCGGCCCCATGGAAAGCGCTATTCGTCGTGTCATCAACCTGCGCCTGAAAGGCCCCGGCATCTTCTGGCACGAAACAAACGCCGAGGCCATGATCCTCATCAGGGCATTTTACAAAGCCCACCGATGGGATGAACTGTCCCGATGTGCTTGCCAACCGCCGTTGGAGGCTATATTATGAGTCACAAATCGGGAATGCGCCCCGGCTTAACTC
>PWUO01000196.1 GCA_003562555.1 Dehalococcoidia bacterium | reverse complement strand
GTCGACGACCAGTGGCCGAAGGCGGTCATCTCGCTTGCGCCTGCCCCAATCACCGGTCGAAACGGCATTCCCGTCATCGCGCTGCGCGACTTCCTGCTCGGCTCCGCGGAGCGGTAAGTCTCGATTGCCCGCGAAGGCCAGGCGCTCACTGCAAACCCCGTCGTCAAGACGATCGTGCGGTCGGCTCAGGGCAGGTCGCCATACAGAAGATCCGTTGGCGCAGACCTACGAGGGCGTCGTGAACAGCCACTGCAATCTGCATAACGGGGGCCATGAGCTGCGCCGTGCCGGGCGATTCCCGATCCCGAGAGGGCGCCTGAGTCGGGCAGCATGGACCGAATGACGTGAATGCCAGCGAGGAATCTCAGGTGACTGCTCCATGGCATTGATACAGCCAGGGCGCACACGTGTAGGGCAGTCAAGCTGGGGCTGGTAGGACTACGCCGAATGCTCGATTGGGTGTATTGTCTCCAGATCACGAGCCAATGATTCTCGTCTGTTTCGAATGTCGATCTCATTCTGAAGGAGGTGGATCACAATGGGAACATCGACGCACGGTCGGATTCTGGTGGTCGTGCACGTACGGACCGTGGTGAGCAATGCCGACGAGGTAATCCGAATCATCTCCGCCAGGCACGCGACGAACCAGGAGCGCAGGAGCTATACTGAGGGGTAGATATGACTATGCGTGAAGAGTACGACTTCTCGAACGCGAAACGAGGGGTGTTCTATCGCCCCAACGACAGCAAACGCTATCTGATCAGCTTTGACCATCGACCTGCTGGCGGTGAGTTCGAAGTGTACGCCGACGAGGACGGCCACTATCGATATCGCCTTCGGGACGCCCAAGGTTCCGTTGTGCTGACATCAGAGGCGTTCGAGACAACGGATGACGTGATCCGTTCAATCGACGCCCTTCGAGAAACGGTGATCGGAGCAGAGACAGTCGTCGCCCAGTAGACATCTCCACCACTAAGGTCGCGCGGAGCCAGGACGGCGTAGCGCCATGGCGTTCATGTGCCGACGTTCAGCCTAACGGAGCGCGTGAGCTGCGCCGTGCTCAGTAAGATTTGTGCCCGTAAGGGCCAGACGTAGACATGCAATGCCGGGTTCCATTGAGCCGAGACATTGGAGTCAGGCGTCTGCTCGAAGCGCTTGCTATGTTTCACTCATATTGGAGTTTATGGATTCGATGATTCCATCCGCGACTGCCACGGGTCAATGATCAGGAAACTCTCACTCGCGGCGTCGAACAGACGGAGTTGCTCAGCATGTGCGCGAAGCATCTCACGAAGCTCACCTACGGTGCAGTTCCCCACGCGCAACCAGACCACCTTCGGGGGAGCACCACGAACGAAGCTCAGCTGACGGAAATCGGAGTCCTTGGAAAGGATCGTGAATCCGTGTTCACGTGCGAACTCAAAAATCTGTCCGTCACTGGTGCCGGAATCGAGACCGAGGTTTCGTACATGTTCGGACCCCGGAAACGGCTCGATCAGATCCCGCAGCAGGCTCCGGGGAAGGTTCTGGTCGAGAAGTAGCTTCATCAGTGACTGGTAGCCAGTCGTCGCTCACGCGCAGCAGCGAACTGAAGCACGGCCTGGATGTCATCGGAGGTCAGTTCGGGAAACTCCTGGATGATCTCTTCACCTGTCATGCCCCCGGCAAGGTACTCGAGCACGTCGTACACGGTGATGCGCGTGCCTCGGATGCATGGCTTGCCCGAGCGAACCGCCGGATCGATCGTCACGTGATCCATCAGATCCTTCATGGTTGTAGTATAGTGGTCTCCAACGATTACATCCAATGGGAGATCACATGTGGCAGCTCGGAGCAGCAGCGAGCCGGAAGGTTGCCCGCCTCGCCATCTGTGCGGCAGCTTCTGCAGCTACCCGTGGTGCTGAGCGCTTCAAACTCGTGCTCACCCACGGGGGCAGTATCGCCATCGTCTTGGTGCCGGCGCGCCTTGTCCCTCTTGCGCCAAACATTGCCCTTTAGCAAAGACGGCTCCCTGAGCCCGGGCTTCTTGAACATTGGACTGAATCGACTCTTCGGGTCGTCTCAATCCTACGTGTTGACATGTAACCATTAATAGGATACTTTGGTTGTGATGCGTCCAGTGATCATGGTGGCAAGAAAGGAGACTTTGTGGCAAGGCAACGTAGGAACGACTGGCGCGTGTTCTTCCGTAAGAAGGTGGAGAAGAGCGTCACCGGGATGCCACGTCGCGAGCAAGTTCTTTTCGCCAATCTGGTCGAGGACCTGCAACGCAAGGGTCCCATCCGCAAGGAATGGAGGAGCTTCAGCAAGCTTTCTGAGAACGAGTATCATTGCCATCTCTCGTACTCATGGGTTGCATGCTGGCGAGTCGAGAAACAGGTGCTCGAAATAGAGGTGTACTATGCAGGTAGTCGTGAAAACGCCCCATATCAAGCTGGAAGGTGAGGTAACCGACGATCTGGTCGATTATCTGCGCCAGCGGTTCGGTGAGATCGAAGTCATTGAAGACGATGACGAGGAACTGGTCGAGGTCACGGAAAGCGACTGGTACCGTTCTATCAAGCCGACGATGAGCCCGGGCGAGAACATGCGTGTCTACCGTGAACTACACGGGATGACCCAGGCGGAGCTGGGTGCGAAGCTGGGCGCGTTCACTCGCCAGAACGTCTCCAACATGGAGAATGGACACCGACCTGTCAGCAAGGCCGCGGCAAAGCGACTTGCAGAATTGTTCGATGTCTCCGTGGAGAAGTTCATCTGAGGAGGCATAGCCAATGGAGTACGACACGGAGAAGGTCGACGAACTCACGATGGCCTTGCTGTACCTCACAGTACACGAGAGAACCGCGTCCGG
>PWUO01000314.1 GCA_003562555.1 Dehalococcoidia bacterium | reverse complement strand
TGCGGCATGATTAGCTCCTTTCGGTGTGGGGGATGATAAAAGTGTCCAGGCCCAGGGCCTGGATTGCGCGGGCCTGGCGCAGGGCGTTTTCCTGCTCCAAATAACTGCCGGCCACCACTCTGTACCAGAGCACGTTCCGTTCATCAACGTGCCTGGCAATAAATGAGTTAAAGCCAATCGTCCTCAAGAGCTCGTTTCTCACCCGGGCCAGGTCCAGCCGCTTAAAGCTGCCGGCAATAACTCGCTGCCAGGTGCGGTTTAACACCGGGGCCGGGTCGCACGCAGCGGCACCGAGCTCGGCGATGACACGGTTGAAAAAGGGCGCCCCCGGACAGTACCAGCGCCCCTGTCCGTCAATCTCAAAATGGCCGAAGATGTAAGGCCGGCGCAGGGGGATGCCATACTTTTTGCCCCAGGCCCTGAGCACGCGCAGGGTGCCGGTCAGCTGCTCCGGGGTCCAGGTATTCTGATTGCTGCCGGTCCTGGCCAGGCTTAAGGTGTAGAGGTTGGGGTTGATGCCTGGGCGTATGAGCGGCCAGGTCGGCCGGTCCACGCGGCCGTGACTGTAGGCGGCGTTTTCTTCCGCCACCAGGGATACGGCGCTGCCATCATCGCGGATGATGGCGTTATAGCTGGCATTGGCCCGCGGGTTCATAATATGGTGATAGTTGCTCTCCCAGTGGGCCCCGCTGATGTGCAGGCCGATGGCGATAATCTCATGGCCGCCGCGGCCGAAGGATCCTTTCGGGTAGCCGAAGTTAGGAGACTGAAAAAAGGCGCTGTACATGATTAATAGTCTCCGTAAGGGTAAGAGCCATTGACGATCCTCTGGCTTAACCCGCTAACCAGATCAATAATATCGTGCAGGAACCCTGAGCCGAAGGCTAGAACAAAGCCGGTAAAAATATAGCCGGGAATACTTTCCCCGTGATACAGCTCCAGGGCATAAAACAGGTCCAGCTGAAAAAAGATAGACACGGCAACGCTGATAATTGCCGCTCCGACAATCTTGGTGGCCCTGGTTAAATAATGCTCGCCGATCGCCTGCTGAATAACCTCCCAAAGCCTTTCAGTAATGGCAGCCAAAATGATGATTTGTAAAAGCATTAATTTCCTCCTAAGTGTTTATAGTTGCTTTAATTATAAATCAAGCACGCTTTTTGTTTCTTTGTTACAATGTAGCAGCTCAACAAATTATCAGCAGAGGGTGAGTGTAATTTGAACGGCACAAAAAGAGGGCCTGGGCAGCAAACTCCCCTTCAGATTGACACGGACGCCATGGCCAGAGCCTACGTTGAAGAGAGGCTCAGCTTAAGGCAGATCGCCGCCCTTTTCGGCGTATCGCACACCACCGTACACAGGCGCCTGGAAGCAAGGCTCGGCGCTTTAAGAACCTGGCGCCTGCCAGGAGAATTATAGTTTAAATAACATAAACGCTAGGAGGTATTTATGGGTTGACCGAGACAATCGAAAGCGTAAGATTTGCCGGTGATATTGGCTATTTTATGTGCGGGAACGATCTTTTTAAGCTTGATTTGCCCATGTGCGAAAAGCTGGTTTACATCGCCCTGTGCCGCTACGCCGGCAGCAACAACCGGGCCTGGCCGGCCTACAAAACCCTGGCCGGCGACGTCAGCTGCAGCAAGCGCCGGGCGATCCAGGCCGTCAAGAAACTCTGCGGCTGCGGACTGGTCAAAAAGGAGCAGCGCGGCAACAGGACCAACGTTTACATCATCTACCCGGCGGCAAGTTTTAAACCTTGTGCCGAGCCTCCGCCCGAACCACAAGATGTTGATGACCGGGGTGCACACAGTTCACCGCAGGGTGCACACAGTTCACCCCCACCGCCGGGCAGGGTGCAGGAGCTGCACTCTGAGGGTGAAGACGCTGCACTGTCAGGGTGCAAATCCTGCACTCTGAGGGTGCAGCCACTGCACCCGAAAAATAACAAGATAAATAACAAAGAAAAATACTCATCATCATCAGGCGGGGAAGAGGAGAGAGAGAAAAACAGACAAAGAGAAAAGATAAAAACAGAAAAACCAAAAACGCCGGCGGCAGCTGATCTCGAACAGGTCAGAAAAGCCTTCCGGAGCAAGAAGGTCGCTGTGAAAGATTCTTTAATTGCCGATCTCTTGAAGAAGCACGCCGCGGATGACGTCTGCGGCGCCATCAGGTCCACCAATTTTGACCTGTCCTGCAACCCCATTAACGTGATCAAGTGGATGCTGCGCGAAAACAGCTACTGTATGCCCCTGCTGCCAGAGGCATACAGCGAGCTGCACAGCCACGATCCCTTCAGCGAAAACCCGCTGCAGGAAGATGACCGCGACAGCATAAGGCTGATGATTCATGAAGCTAAAAACAACCTGTTGAAGCGGACCGCTATGACCCTGCAGCCTATAGAGCGTTTTTAACCAGGTGGCAGTATTCGCTGCGCAGAACCATAGGAACCTCTTCAGGCGGGCAGACGGCGCGCCTGATCCCCGGCAGGACGGCCAGGTGGGCGTCGCCCAGGCCGATGGCCTGCTGAAAGTAAACAGGATTTTTCGCGCATAAAAAGACCTCTTCGCAGGTTATATAGGCCAGCCCTATTTCAACCAGGGTGCTGCCGGTGCCGGGCAGGCAGGCAATAAAGATATCAACCCTGGCCAGGGCCTTGATGCTCTGCGTTAATGTTTTGGGATAGACTAAATAATCGGGCCTGAACGATTCTCTCGACCAGACCCAGGGCGAATGCCAGCCAAATCCGGCACAGGCGTTGCAGATATTGAGGTAGTTCGGATAGGACATTGAAGACGGCGATACGTAGAACGTGGTCATTTTAATCCTCCAATTATGAACTTCTAAGTGTTTTCAGGGC
>PWUO01000082.1 GCA_003562555.1 Dehalococcoidia bacterium | reverse complement strand
CTTCACTCGTGAAGATGAGCGTTATGCCGACGCAATCGCACGCGAGGACTACGTTCACCAGCGGGATCGAGAGAATCAACTGACCGATGCCGCAGTTCAGATACGCATGAGCCAACTTGAGCAATTGCGTAGGAGCCTCGGCTTCCTTGAACCTGGCTCCGATGTCTACAACCGTACTGTGGCAGCAATCAACGCTCTTGCGCGTCCATCTCAACTGCGCGGCCAAGCGTTCTTAGACCATGCCGTTAGCGGTCGCCTTGCCCTCGGTGCCGGAGAGGTCGTGAACCTCAACCCCCTCCTGGGTGAGACTGACTCGTACGTGCGCACAGCCCAGCAGGCTGAGGCGTGGTTCGAGACGGTGATGGAGAACACGATGAACTTCATCACCAACACGGAGATTGATCCAGAGCTTCGGGCGCAACATATCCAAGATGTGGTCCTCAGTAGTAACATGTTCTCTCCTCAGCAGAAGGAGATGTTGCTTGCGGGTGTGATTCATGACCCAGACGCTCGCCAGAGGGTCATCACAAGTGGCCGCATGGATGCAGTTCTGCTTGAAACGGCAGAAGTGCAGCGCGACCTCATGGGTGTGCAGTTGAAGCGCGAGATGCTCAACCTTCCCCACGAGCAGCGCATGAATCAACTGGAATACGAGTCGATGCAGTTGCAGATCGCGACGCAGGTGCAGAACAACCGACTTACGAACGCTCACGCCTTCAGGGAGTTCGGATACGTTCCAGAGGATGACGAAGCCGCAGCAGCCCTGGCAAGCTCTCTGGGCATGTCGGTAGAACACCTGCGTAGCATGGGTGACCGCATCTGGCGGCGCGTTCAACGCTCGGAAGACCTCGCCGTCAAGGGGCAAGAGATTGCCAACTTGCATGGTGATGTCATGGTCGCGCATGCGCAGTTCAACCTGGAAGAAGACCGCCGACTCAGCGATATCAACTACGACACGGCTTCTGCGAGCCTGAGAGCCATCGTCAGGCGTGGCGAGCTTGAGTTGGTCGAAGCACACAGGATGTACGGCTACGTTCCGACCGACGAAGAAGAAGCCCAGACGCTCATGAGCGCGATGGGCTACAGCGCGCCCGAGCAGATGCAGAGCGCTGGGCAAACCATCTGGCGACGCCTCCAGCAGACCGAAGAGGCTCAACTTGAGTCCATCCGCATCTCCAACGCTTTCGGTAAGGTCCAGCGTGCTCAGGCGCTCTTCGACTTGCAACAAGGCCAGCGCCTCTCGGAGATCACGTACAGGCGTGCGCAAGAGGAGCTAAACCAACTGGTCGAAACCGGCCAGATGAACATGAGCAGCGCCTTCCTCGACTTCGGCTATGTGCCAACGGACGATGCTCGGGCACATACCCTTGCTCGCACGATGGGATACGAGAATGTCTGGGAACTGCGACGTGCAGGAACGAAGATTTTCCATCGTCTCCAACGAATGGAGAATGCTCAGGTTCGCATCATGGGCCTCAACGAGGACCTTCTTGCGGCGCAGGTCGAGGGTTCCGAGATCGAGAACGCCATTGCCGCCATGGAGCGTGACAGAACAGCCGTCTATGCCGCCATCGAGGACCAGGCGAACCTCACCTCCTTCGCCTTCGGCGCAGCGACCATGGGTGACTTCGCAACCATCGCTGTTCTTGAGGGCATGGCCGAGCTTGAGGAGCATGCGGATACGCTGGGCCTGATCGACTTCAACGAACTGCGCACCATCGCTCGGGATGTCCACCTGGACAACACCGATGCCCGGGTGCATGCGGCCAGGCAACGGGAGCTTGAAGCGGCTGAAGGCGCCATGTTCTACACCGCCAGCCTTGACGAGTTCCTTGAGCACACGGGTGCAACGTTCATGCACTCTGAGATCACTCCTGGTCCTGATGGCGTCAGTGAGTTGGAGCGCGATGTCAACGCCTACGTGGACAACCTGCCCAACAGGCACGTTGAAGCGCTTGGTGTCAGCAAGGATGTCCTGAAGGAGCGCCTCATCGCTGCGGCCTTCAGGCAACTTGACCGTCAGGATCGTGAGAACGGGTCAGTGATGCTTGACACGCTTTCTCGCACCATCCCGGATACACCAGAGGCCCGCGCAAGGTGGAATGACCAGTTCCAGTTGGCTGCCGCGATGGCGGGCTTCCCTGATGAGTTCTCTTCTTCGGTGGCCGAGGGTTTGCTTGACGAGTCCACCAGGACTGTCACCCGAGCGAACGTCGAGGTCGAGGAGATTCGCCGCCGTAGCTCCAACCTTGTAGCGAACACGCAGGCTACCTACGCCGAGATGGGCCTGATCCCGTATCGGCAGTCGCTCCTGCATCAGCAGGCGAGATTGACGGGCGCTCAGGCTGACCAGCTTGAGTACGAACTAACGGCTGCGGAGTTGACCGAAGAGGGGGCCTTGATCGACAAGGACACTCACGGGATGCTTCTGGCCAACGCCAACGCGATGCGGAGCGCCGCGAACGACATCATCACCAGCCCCATCTGTCGGCTTCAGGCTGACGAGTTTGCTGGTCGGGACTTGCTGAACCGGGACGAGCCAATGTGCGTCGCCGCGATGGAGGACTTCGAGGCCGCGACCGAGAACATCAGGAACCTCAACAACGCCGTCCTCACACAAGATGGGCGCTACCTGATGCGGATGGTCGAAACGGGTGACCCGGGCCTGATGCTGACCCACACCTGGGAGACGTTGGAGAGTATGCCGGATGTCAACTGGACCGCCTGGAACCAGTTGCCACCCGAGATGCAACACACACTCCTCATTGCCGCTACATTGCCTCCGAATGACCCGGACTATGTGCCCCTTGAGGAGATCAACGACAGCATGGCCGAGGCGATGGGGCAACTCAGGGCGCAGCAGG
>PWUO01000023.1 GCA_003562555.1 Dehalococcoidia bacterium | reverse complement strand
CGAATAGCGCCGATGACTGCATCCTTTCACTGTGCCAGCAGCGAGGCTGGGCTGTATTCAGAGGCAGTGAAGAAGATGTTCTGGACCGATACTATCAGGCAGCCACTGTTCATAACGCTGACGCGATTGTGCGCATTGCTTCAGATTGTCCACTCATAGAGCCCCAGATCATAGACGCCATAGTTGTCGAGTATTGCAGATGCTATCCCGGGCTGGATTATGTGAGTAACGGAATCGAGCTCTCATATCCACGCGGCTTGGACGCTGGGATAATGAGCGCCCGTGTCCTAGAAACTGCGTGGCGAGAGGCCGGTGACAAGGAATCTCGTGAACACGTGATCACATACATTCGTCATCATCCTGGAAGATTCCGAATCCGAAACGTGTCCAGCGACACCGACTACTCACATATGAGGTGGACGGTGGACACTCCAGAGGACCTCGATTTCGTGAGGAAGATCTATGGTTCCTTTTCTGACGACACCTTCACCTGGCGAGAGGTCATTCGCCTTCTCCGGACGCACCCTGAGTGGCTGGAAACCAACAGGCATGCAGGGCAGAAGACAGTGCCGCCATAGGCGTGGTCGGGTGCCAATGCCCGGTCTCCACATTGCTGGCAGATATTGCAGGTAGAAACTGGAACTCGATGTGTGGTACATTAACCTCGGCTAGACTCCTCACACTAACCGGGCTCCCTCCTCTGACTTGTCAGATTAACGGTACGAGACGGTCAAACTGTCAGGAGTTATAGGTGACGCCCATGACGGACCAGGGCGAGGAGGCCGAGATGAGCCAGATAGGCAGGATGGAGAACCCCACAGCAGTAGTACTGGGCACAAATGCCGGGCAGGCCGACCTGATCCGTTACCTGGTACACGGCGGCTGGCGGGTCACGGCCTGTTCAAAGTCGGCGGGCGAGCCTGGCGCAGAGCTGGCGAGCCGTTTCGTGGAACTGGATGTAACAAGCATAGACCAGGTATGTTCACTGGCAGAGAAAGAGAAGGCTAACGTGGTCTACTCGATTGCCTCCGACATAGCGATGACTGCCGCGACGACGGTGTCCGAGCGACTGGGTCTGCCGCACTTCGTGAGTAGTCAGTTGGTGGCCCTGTTCAACAACAAGGCAGAGTTGCGCGCATACCTGAACCAACACAGGATAGGCACACTGGACTACACGCAGGCACTATCAGTTGAAGATGTGGATGGATGGAGTGCCTTTCCGGCAGTCGTGAAGCCCCTTGACTCCCAGGGGCAGCGTGGCGTCAGGAAGGTACATGACAGGGTTGAGCTCATCGATGCCCTGCGTGACTGCTTCGCTATCGCGCGTAGTGGGTCTGCTATCGTGGAGCGATATATGGAGGGTACTGAGATCTCCTGTAACGTGCTGGTCAGCGGAGGAAGTCTGGCGGTTGCGGTGTTCTCGGAGCGGCTGGTTCATGGTGGCGATTACTTCGGGATTCCCGCCGGCCACCTGATACCGCCACAGCGCGTCGGCGACGAGAACATCATGCATGCCCGCGCGATGGTCGAGGCCGTGATTCGTTCACTGGGCATCGAGAATGCTGCACTGTACTTCCAGATGATTGTCGGTCACGACGGGCCGCGGGTGGTTGAGATCGCACCCCGTCTGGATGGCTGTCACATCTGGCGCTTGATCCAGGCAGCCTGTGACATTGATCTCATAGACCTCACGTTCCGACGCTTGATGGGAGAAGCAGTCCAGGCACCTGCGTTGCCGGGCAAACCCGGGGCAGTCTTCGAACTGATGTTCCAGCAGTTGCCCACAGGGAGAGCATTTCGAGGCGCGGACTTCCCTGTGCCGGTGGACGCCCTTTATCACGAGTTTCGATGTGGGGAAGGGCAAGTGCCTACCCCCATAAACGGCCGGCTGGAGGTTGTTGGCTACTATGTGCGGCGGCGGTAACGCGCCCTGT
Source organism: Dehalococcoidia bacterium (assembly GCA_003562555.1). GTDB lineage: Bacteria > Chloroflexota > Dehalococcoidia > GIF9 > AB-539-J10 > SKVJ01. Next base: position 944 of record PWUO01000023.1, on the reverse strand, counting down.
CCTGACAACTGTACCCCCAGAGGATGAGGCGCCCTGCAGCAGCGGTATGCAGACAGCCCTAGACGCAGTGATATGAAGATACTGATCACAGGAGCATCCGGCTTTCTGGGGCGTTACACTGCCGATGCACTGCTGTCACGGGGCTGGCACGTTGTCTGTGCAGGCAGGAGCATCGATAGACTGAGGAGCCTGGAAAGGCGCGGTGCCGTCATAGCGCAGACCGACTATGGTGAAGAAAGCGTAGAAGGACTGATGGCTGGCGTGAATGCCGTCGTCCACTTGGCGGCCCGTCTGGTACTCCAGGGTGATGATCGGTCCGACCTGCGGCCTTTCATTCAGCCCAATGTTGACGTGACTGGCACGGTTGTGCGAGCTGCCCTTCATGCGGGGGTGGCTCACTCCGTACTGGCATCGACGAGAGCCGTCTATTCATCCAGAAACGGGTTGCCTTACAGCGAGCACGAGACACCCCTGCCTGACATCGCTTATGGCCTGTCAAAACTCTTCGCCGAGCAGTATGCCGGCCTGCTCGCTGCCGGAAGCCCCATGCTACTGACCTGCCTGCGGTTCGCAACGCTCTACGGCTACGGCGAAAGAGATACGCCTGTCTTGATGCAGTTCATCCAAAAGGCACGGGCAAAGGAGAAGCTCGTCATCCGCGGCAACCCTCTCGCTGCCATCGATCAGCTTTACGTGAAGGATGCAGTTCGCGCGGTCACTGCCGCCCTTGAGCATTCACGCCCCGGCGGCGTCTTCAATATAGGGTCGGGAACTGCTTACAGTCTTCGCGAACTGGCAAAGACGGTTAACTCTGTGTTCGGCAACTGCGGGAACCTGGAGCCAGCCAACGTTCCTGCGACTCCGGTGTCCAGGCCCCTCATGGACATTAGCCGCGCCAAGGAAGTGCTGGGCTGGACGCCGACGTATGACTTGAGGACAGGCTT
>PWUO01000138.1 GCA_003562555.1 Dehalococcoidia bacterium | reverse complement strand
TCTCAAGCCGGCCCAGGGCGGCATCCAGCTCGATCAGGTCGATCGCTGTGTCGGACTGGCCGAGGTGCTCGGCATCCAGGGTCACTTGCAGTTGATCCCCGCCCCGCCGCTGGGCGCCGCGACGACGGGCTTCTTCGATCAGAAACTGACGCATCATCCGCGAGGCCAGTGCCAGCAGGTGGGACTGGTTGTTGACCTCTGGGGCGTTGTGCAACAGCTCGACAACAACTTCATGAACCAGCACGGTCGGCTGCAGCGTCACCTGGCGCGCCTCGCCGCGCAGCCGCCCGACCGCCATCTGGTGCAGGCGTTGGTAGAGCAGTTGGCACAAACTCTCGGCGGCACTCGCGTCGCCTGCCTGCCAGTCGCTGATCAGGCGGGACATGTCTTCTTCATTAGCGTGATGCAGCGGGCTTCCCATGCTGGAAAGTCTAGCCCATGCCCGATTGCGGCCGGCGCGATAAACAGTCCCCTCACCTGGGTGGCCTGACAAGTCTGGCTGTACAGGGTTTAGCCTGAAAGAGTTCTGAACTATGGACGAGCGATATCGGAGCCCGAAATGGGCCCTAAGCGGAAAAGTGGGAAACAGCGGGAGTACCGGGCCGAGAAGCCTCTGGGCGAGGTGCCGTCCAGGGCCATTTTAGCCTTCGCGCTCTAAGCCGCAATTCGGTGTTCGAGTCGGCCCGGTGGTTCATGTTAGCGAGCGGGGTCAATGCCTCCAAAAAGTCTAACGACCTCCGGCCCGCCGTTTCCCGACTCCGATTATCTTTCATCCTTCGGGGTGGCGGCAAGGCCCGCAATGAAAGTTAGCGTGAAAGAGTAGCTCAAAAGTGCAAAAGGGGAGAGCTCCCCCAAGAAGGGGGGTTGTCCTGGCTCGCTTGTGATCCTATCTCAGGCTGACGTTGTCAGGTATCCGTAGCGGTTGAGCATGTGGATCCAGCGCGGTGCGTTGCGTTCGACCATCAAGGCCTCGTAATCGACGTCGGAGTCCCGGTAATAGTCGCGACGTTCGATCATGAAGTAGATGATGCGCAGTATTTTGTGAGCCAAGGCGACGATGGCTCGTTTGTTGCCTCGTCGGGCGGCCAATGAATGATATTTGGCCTGAAGCCCGCAGCGTGTGCGGCGTGCGGCATGGGCGAACTCGCACAGCAGGCGCCGGATGTGCGGGTTGCCCTGACGGATGCGCCCTGATTTACGTTTGCCTGCCGACTCATTGTTGCCAGGGCAGATGCCGACCCATGATGCCAGCCGTTCAGGGCTGCCGAAGGCCTCCATTTCAGTTCCGATCTCGACCAGAAGCATGGCCGCGCCGATGCGATCGACACCGGGCAGGGTCTGAAGCAGTTGCAACAGTTCGCGGTAGTTTTCCAGTCCGGCAAGCAAGTGCTCATCGAAGGCTCGGATGCGGGACTCAAGCTGCTCGATATGTTCCAGTAGTTGAGCGAGCACAAAGCGGTGGTCATCGCTGAGTTCACCATCGAGCGAGGCCATAATATCCTGGCGTGGGGCCTTCAGGCGACGACTGGCCAAAGCCAGCACCTGGGTTGGGGATTGGCCGTCGATCAGGGCCCGCACCATCGCTCGGGCCGATTGCCCATGCAGATCACTGACCACGGTGCTCAACCGCACGCCGCCATCGGCCAGTACTTTGTGCAGGCGGTTTTTCTCGGCAGCGAGCATGCGACCGAGCTTGTGCCGCTGGCGGCTGACCAAGCGCAGATGACGCAGGGTCTCGGGCGGAATGAATGAGCCGCGCAGTAAACCTGCACGCGCCAGCACGGCCAGCCACTGGGCGTCAGCGATATCGGTTTTGCGCCCAGGCACGTTTTTGACATGACGGGCATTGACCACCAGCGCCCGGATGCCCACCCGCTCCAGCGCCACGTACGGGCTCTTCCAGTAAATGCCGGTACTCTCCATGACCACCACATCCGGAGCGCGTTCTGCACACCACCGCGATAACGCCCGGCGATCGCGCTTGAACGCGCCGAACTCTCGATGCTCGACGCGCACCTGACCGTCGGCATCGGTCGTGATCGCGCAGGCGGTGATCTGGCGTTGATGAACGTCCAGCCCAATGGCAGTCGGGTAAATCGGGGTCAGTTCCATAGCCACCTCCGTTGTTCTACAATCCAGACAACGGGAACCGGCGGGACACCGGATCGCGATGCCTCAGGGCGCCTTAGGCACCAAGGGCCGTTTTAGCGTTCGCTCTCAAAGGAGGCAATCCGGGGTACGAGGCGATCCGGCAGGTCATGTTAGGTAACGGGGTCAAAGCCACCAGAAGAAAGCACGACCTGCTTCCCGCCGCTTCCCGCCTATAGAATCTTTCATCCTTCGGGGTGGCGGCAAGATCCCGCAATGAGAGTTAGTTTGGACGTTTTGTAGAGGAGATAATGCAGTTGTCAATACCAATTAAGCGGATAGGCATCTTTTTGGGCGGCATGCGCTGCGGCTCCACGGCCATGCATGATTACTTTCGGCAGCATCCGCAGGTCTGTGTCTACAAAAAGAAAGATCCTCATTTTTTTTCGGGCGACAAACAGTGGGAGCTCGGCTGGGAAAACTACCTGGCGGGTTGGGAGGGCTTCAGCCCTGAACAGCACAAGATTGCCTTTGAAAGTTCGACACATTACGCCAAGTCGCCGATGTATCCCAAAACTGCTCAGCGCATGGCAACGTCGCCTTTTGATATGCGGCTGGTTTATGGGGTGCGTCCACCCATTGAACGCATCGAGTCACACTTTGTGCATAATGCTGGCAAGGAGTACTACGATCCGGATAACCAGAAAGAGCGTAGCCGGTTACTGAAGCAGGCCATTAACGTATCAAATTACCTGATGCAGATTGAGCGCTTTGAGCGCTATTTCTCTCCC
>PWUO01000183.1 GCA_003562555.1 Dehalococcoidia bacterium | reverse complement strand
TTAATATATTAATGGTATCGATATTTTTACGAACTGAATTAATTTTAAAAATCTTATACCAGTCTTGGTATACGAAATACAAGCTAAAAATCGCCCTTACACAAGGATACGAAAGCTTATATCCCATTCTAAATTATCCTGATACAGCCTGTTGTCACAGGGGAATATAATTGGTTGGCATTCTTTTATTAAACTATCTTAGCAAAGCTTCCGATAAAAATATTAAGGCTTTTTAAGATGAGTTACCACTCATGTATTTCTCCTTTTGCTTAGCCCCTTGGACAACCCTCCCCCCCCCAAGGGGCTTTGCTTTTTTAATGGAGATGAAGTTTCTCCGGTTAAATATTGTTTCCAGCTTTATCTTGACCTGACAATGCTGGGAAGATAAAAAGGGGATGAGTTTAAAAAGTAACATTCAAAAGAATCAGTAACAAAATGTTCCGAAAAAATTTCTTTTCGAACCTGGTTGATTTTTTTTAATAAAACCAAGACTTGGAATAAATAAGAATGGCAGAGAAAGTAAAACTATACCTTTCAAGAGCTGGTCGAAATGGAGAAGATGAAGAAGTTGCTTTAGAAAATAATCTGGCAATTATAGGATTTAGGGCGGTACCTACTTTGGAAAATGCCAAAGACTATAAAGAAGTTTCAAAGATTGTATCTGCTGCCTATCCTGACAAAAAACCTCGCGCTATTGGTAATTTTGCAGGACAACTATGGGCGTTTTCATTGGCCATGAGTGAAGGCGATCTTGTTGTGTTACCCCGCAAATTAACATCACAAATTGCTATTGGTCATGTATCTGGTCCATACAAATACATTGTAATTAATAAAGAATATCGGCACACGCGCCAAGTAGAGTGGTTACGCTCAGATGTCCCTCGGACTGCTTTTGAACAGGACATTCTTTATTCCTTTGGTGCTTTTATGACGGTTTGTAATATCACCCGTAATGATGCTCTAAATAGGGTTAAGGCCGTATCGGAGGGAAAACAGGACCCAGGCTATACTCTTACATATAAAACCCCCAAAAAGCCCCAGGTAGGGGAGGATGAGGACACGACTGAAATCCCCAACCTGTCGCAGCTTGCCCATGATCAAATAGTTGCTCATATTCAGTCCAGATATTCTGGGCACGCCTTGGCTTTATTGGTAGGTGCGGTTCTTGAGGCTGATGGATGGGTGACTAAGGTATCCCCGGCAGGTGCAGATGGTGGAGTTGATATTCTGGCTGGACGTGGCTCGCTTGGCCTGGATACTCCGCGCCTTTGTGTCCAAGTAAAATCACAAAACAGCCCCGCTGATGTCACTATTTACCGAACTCTCCAGGGAACTATGCAAACTTTTAAGGCGGAGCAAGGTCTACTTGTGTGTTGGGGAGGATTTAATAAGGCAGTACTTTCAGAATCTAAACAGGCCCATTTCACAGTCCGCCTATGGGACAGCAGTGACCTCGTGGAAGCGATATATAGGAATTATGAACGTTTACCAGCAGAAATACAGGCAGAGTTACCCCTAAAACGAACTTGGATGCTGGTTATTGAAGAGCCTGATCAATAAGCAAGGCTAATAGCATTTTTCTCGATTACGGCCTACAACCTCCACACGGCCTATACCCAGCCTTCAGAGCATCCTCCCTCCTTTGAAACACCTCCGTGCAGTTCTTACAGTTAAAATGCTCACAGGTGCTTTGATGAAAAACCATAGATCGGGTGTTCCCGTGATAAATACCTGTAGATACCCTGTGTTTCCCTCTTCTGAAGTCCCAGGGCGGTATCGGATTTGGATGGCTCCATAAGCCTATTTTCTGGACCCTCGCTTCCGCCTCGTACTGGTACCATTCCTTACAAACTGGAATCTTGCAATATTGTGGATACACCCAGGCATAGCCGGCCTTAACCAATTCTTCATTTAAAGATTTTCCATCTACCAGGATGTTGGCTACCGTCATGCCGTATCTGTCGATGTCCATCACTTCCATGGTAACGATTTTTCCAAATACCATTTGGGATGCAAATTCTTTCGCCCGGCGACCAAAATCCTGGCCACCCTCTGGCGCATCGATTCCATAAAGCCGGACTCTAACCTGAGTTTTGTCAACCAAAATGGTAACGGTATCTCCATCTGATACGCCAACCACTTTCCCGGTTTGGGTTTGAGCCTCGACTGTTTGAAGTGCAATGTCGGCAGAAATAAACAAAAGGGCCAGGATCAGGGATAAGACTATACGAAATGGTTTCATGATGTTTTCCCGTTAAAATTCAGTTTTCAATAAATTATCACGCCGTCAACAAGATCACATACCTCAGAAGGCTTAATGGCAATAACAGATTGCAAACCCATCTTCCACCCTGAAAATCTATGGTCACAGTCCACAGCTACAACATTTGGTAATGAAGCAAATTCTTTGGTAAAATCACACTTATCCGGATTCTGATCAACTATATTTGCTATGGAACATATACTGGCAGAAGGCAGTAACTATGTCAGCTCTTCTCGTGCGGAGACCCGTTTATTCCGGACATGATCCTCCCAGTCAAGATATTTGAAAGTGTGCAGGGTTCCGATCTTGATAAAAACCTTTGCACTATGATTATCCTGGAAGATATTAAAAATTGACTGTGTCATCCATTGGTCCCGGTTAATGTCACCACCGATTTTGGATAGAGGAAGATCTATGCAAACAGGAACAATTTTTTCCGCCGGCGGAAAATTTCTGATCACATTAAAAAGGTTCCTGTATTCAGGACAATCGATGGACGGCCAGAGGATAATGTCATGAAGACCTTCCCCGGTCTGAAGAAAATGATCCAGCTTGGGTTGTTGATCCGAGGCTATTTCGAAAAATATATGGGTCACCCCGACTTTATGGAGGTCCGGTATCA
>PWUO01000126.1 GCA_003562555.1 Dehalococcoidia bacterium | reverse complement strand
TGCGTGTTGAGGTCCTTGTCCCATGGATACTGGGCATGCTCCTCGGCGTATTCGTCGGCGCGATGCCTGGAATGACCGCCACCATGGCCACGGCTATCCTGGTACCCATCACGTACTATCTCTCTCCTATGGGCGGTCTCGCCATGATCCTGGGGTGCGCCTGCGTTTCCATCTTCGCTGGCGACATACCCGCGACATACCTCAGGGTGCCCGGCACTCCATCATCGGGGGTGGCCGTTCTCGATGGCTACCAGATGACCCGCCAGGGCAAGGCGTCCATGGCACTGAGCTTCGACCTCATCTGCTCTCCGATTGGCGGACTGGTGGGCTTCATCCTCTTGATCGCGGGCGCGACCGCCCTCGCGGCGGTGGCGCTCAGATTCTCGTTCTACGAGTTCCTATGGGTGGCCGTCTTCGGCCTGGCCACATGCGTCATCATTTCCAGGGGTACGATGGTCAAGGGCGGCATAGCCGTCGCTATAGGACTCTTCGTCTCTACAATCGGCGTTGACATCGTCACCGGATATCCCCGCTTCACGTTCGGGAATATCAACCTCCTCAGTGGCGTGGGATTCATACCGGCGATGATCGGACTGTTCGGTATCCCTGTGGTCCTGCGAACTATCATGACCCCGAAGCGGATGGACATGCCCAGCGTCGAAGAGAAGAAACGCTACTCAATCAGGGACGTGTTCCCACGGGTCGTGAAGCACCGGGGTCTTGTCCTGCGCTCCTCCCTCATCGGCACCTTTATCGGTAGTCTCCCCGGCGCCGGTGCGGACATCGCGGCATGGGTGGCCTACGGGATGGCCAAACGCAATTCCAAGACACCCGAGAAGTTCGGCACGGGCATCGAGGAGGGTGTCATCGCCCCTACGAGCGCCAACAACGCGGGCGTGGCGGGCGCATGGATCCCCGCGCTGGCGCTGGGCATTCCGGGCGACTCCATCACCGCCATCATCCTCGGCGCGGCCATGATCTACGGTCTCAGACCAGGGCCACTGATGTTCGTGGGAGCCAGTGGTGAACTGGTCAGGGGAATCTTTGCCATCGGCATCATGACGCAGATAATGCTCATTCCGGTAGGCTTCATCGCCATCAGGACATTCAGCAAGGTGTTCAAGCTGCCAAACAGCATCATCATGCCGATGATCCTCCTGTTCTGCATTTTGGGCTCGTACGCGTTGAGCTTCAACATGTTCGATGTAGGCCTCATGTTCGCGTTCGGACTGCTGGGATTCTACATGGAACGCAACAAGATACCACTGCCCCCGCTGGTACTCGCGATAATACTCGGGCCCTTGATCGAGAGAAATCTGAGGCTCGGGCTGATGCAGACTGGGGGCGACCTGCTGCCCTTCTTCACCAGGCCGATCTCGATCATCGTCATCGTGGCGATCATCCTGTTCCTCTCCTGGGGAAGGATATATCAACTGGTCTGCAAACTGCGCGGCACCGACGACAGCAGCGCAGAATAGAGGACAGTCCATTCTCTTCCGGCCGCAACGCACCGTCTACACGGATGATGTGGCCGGATTTCCATATTCTGTCTGCTTCCGATGCGCCGCACACAGATCGCTCCCGCTCTCGCGACATTTGGCAGTCAGCCGTGATAGCATTGCGCGTCAATTCACCGTATCTCTTGCAGACACGGGAGTAGTTACATGCGCACCACACAGAACACCGCAGCACACGAGACGGATCGGAAGCAGCACGAGCTTCCATGGGACGAGGAGTACGACGTAATAGTGATCGGTGCCGGCTTTGCAGGCCTCACCGCCGCGATCGAGGCCGCCGACTGCGGCGTCTCGGTGCTCGTGCTCGAGAAGATGAAGGCCCCCGGCGGCAATTCGATCATCAGCGAGGGTGGCGTCGCCGCGGCAGGAACTCCGATGCAGCAGCGACGCGGTATCGATGACTCACCGGAACTCATGTACGCCGACATGCTGCGTGCAGGGCTTGGGCTGAATCACCCGGAGCTCGCGAGGGAGGTTGCCTTCAGGTCCGCCGAGGTAATCCAGTGGTCAATAGACCACCTCGGAGTGGAGTACCTCGACAGAATCGACCAGTTCGGCGGCCATTCGGTGCTACGATGTCTCACCACTACCGATGTGTCCGGCGCATCCATCATCCGCAGACAGATGGAGAAACTCACTCAGTTGGGCATTGAGGTCAGGCTGCAGGCCAGCCTGTGTCACTTCGTGCAGGATGCACGCGGTATGGTAGCTGGCGTACAGGTGACGGAAGGCTTCGATCCCCGACATCCAGAGTCGGGCACCAGCAGGCGGATTGGCGCCCGAAAGGCAGTCGTACTGGCCACGGGAGGGTTTGGAAGCGACGTCGCCTTCAGGTCGGTACAGGATCCGCGTCTCAATGCCGCTATCGACAGCACCAACAAGGCTTCGGCCACGGCCGAGGCGCTGGTCGAGGCACTCCGAATCGGAGCCATGCCGGTGCATCTCTCGCATATTCAGCTCGGCCCGTGGTCCTCTCCGGACGAGAAGGGCTACGGGGTGGGGCCACGATTCGCGGACTACGTGGTCTTCCAGTACGGCCTGGTGGTTGACCCTGCCACGGGCAACAGGTTCGTCAATGAACTGGCGGACCGAAAGGTACTGTCTGACGCCATTTTGTCGGTCGGGACCCCCTGCATAGGGATCGCGGACTCACGCGCGCTGGAGAAATCGGGCTGGAACATCGACCGCGGTCTCGAGAAAGGAGTGGTGCGGGCCTTCAACTCGCTGGATGAACTGGCTTCGTACTACGGAATCGTGGCAGAAGGACTGAAGACGACGCTCACGCGCTTCAACTCACACGTAGCAGAGGGTTGTGATCCCGAATTCGACAAGCCCATGCTCGATGGGGCCGGCCCGCTGGAGCAGCCAC
>PWUO01000031.1 GCA_003562555.1 Dehalococcoidia bacterium | reverse complement strand
CAAACAGGTTACGTCCCACAGGAATCGCGCTGTTGTAGTCAGATGGCAGTGCAAGTGACGAACGGATTCCTTCCACGCCAACCGCATCACCCGCGTCGATCAGTTCGAGAGGATAGCCATAGGCCTCATGGCTGTCCCAGGAAGTCGTAACTGCTGCCATGTCGCGCTCGCCGAGTACCACCCATGTCCGGTCCCGGTACGCGGCAGCCACATCCGATCCCGTCGACGCGACCACAACCAGCGTGCGATCGAACCCATACGAAGAGGAGTACTTCAGCGCACTGACGTCGGCACCAACCGAGTCCGGGTCGACACGTATCGCCTGGTCCCGCCAACCGGACCACGTTTCCCCTCCCCGCGCGACCAGTACTTCGCCATTGCTGTCTCCATCGCCCCAAGAAGCCGTTCCAACCGCGAACTCGCGATATTCCCGACCGTCGTGCGTATACCTGGAAGAAATGTCTATCGCGGAGACCTCTCCCTGGATTGCAGGAAGTTGAGTGTCCTCCCACTCGCAACCCCCATCGAGCGACGCCCACACTGAGGTTCCGCCGTCGGCGACTACAGCAACGATGCCCTCATTGTCTGGAGCGACCGCTACCATGGTGGCCGGAAGGCCGATTTCCGCACGTTCCAGGTATCTCGTGATGTCCTCCCAATCGAGACCGTAGTTCAGCGAACGGTACATACGCCCGTTCTCTCCATCGATGGCGTACACGACCCCATTCCTGCCGGCCGCGACGCCAGTCACCTCTGAAGGAGTCACCACCAGGAGATCCTCATCTCCGGGCCCGCTCACACGGGTCCACTCCAGGATCGGCACCGCTGCCGAGGCGGAAGAGACATCGACGAAGAGGATGCCCACGAGCAACAGGACGACGACAGCCCGTGAGAAGTGGGCACCCATAGCGCCGAATTGTACCGGCCGAATGTTAATTTCCGGTGAAGGTAAACGTGTGAGGCACGAGGTGTCTCTACGATGCACTTCACCGTTTCTTAACATTCCTCTGCCATACTCGCGAGACGTGACATATACTTTGTCAGAGTGACTCTACTGCAGGTGAACGTACATGACAAGACGTGGATTGACTGCGCTGCTCCTTTGTGGACTTCTGGCGATCTCGATAGCGGGTTGTCGCGCACCATCGGGCGATTCTGACAGGATCGGCGCCAGTACGGCTGCAGTCACTCGCAACTCTCTCACCGTGGAAGTAAGCGCCTCGGGGAACCTCGCGTTTTCGAAACAGGAGGACCTCGCCTTCGATATGGCAGGCACCGTGGAGGAGTTGATTGTTGAAGTGGGGGATTCCGTAACGGAAGGGCAGGTAGTGGCAACTCTCGACACATCCGGGTGGGAGAACCAGCTGCGGTCACTGAGAATAGCTGTCCTCTCTGCAGAGACGAGCGTCAAGCAGGCTGAGCTGTCACTTGAACAGGCCAGGAGCAGGACTGCCACCAGCATCACTGGCGACATCGTCATCCGCGATTGCTGCGATGATTCGGAAATCGAAATACGGGAACTGCAACTTGAGGTCGCCATTAAGCGGCTTGAGGATGCCAGGATGAACCTTGAGGAATCGCTCACGGTCTCTCCCAAGCTCGTGGCGCCCTTCGATGGTTTCGTCACCCATGTCAACGTTGCCGGAGGCGACGAGGTGATGAAGGGCCTCGTCGGGGTAACGATCGCTGACCCCGACAGGTATGAGGCGATCATCATGGTCAACGAGAGGGACATCTCCCAGGTAGACGTCGGAACAAGGGCACGCGTACGAATTGACGCGATACCGGGGGCGGTAGTGCCCGCACGGGTAACCAGCGTTTCACCTACGGCAACCATTCAGGCAGGTGTGGTCAACTACGAGGTCAAAGTGGAACTTGATCCTCTGAACAATGCCACACTCCATACACCAGGGGCAGAGGCGAGCGAATCAGGCGGACTGGCACCCGTGCAGCGGGCTATTCAGTTGCGTGAAGGCCTCAGCGTCACCGTGACGCTTCTCGTCGCAGAGAGAACTGACGTGCTGCTGGTGCCCAACGCAGCGATCAGCATGGTGGGCGATCAGCCAATAGTCATCGTCGTCCTGACTGACGACCGTGAGGAGCACCGGCCGATCTCGGTCGGACTTAGTGACTGGCAATACACGGAAGTGCTCGACGGACTTGACGAGGGCGAGATCATCAGAACGACAGGAGTGGCGCAAACCGGCGACTCAGATGACGGTCCGGACAACCCGTTCTTCACGCACGGACCGGGAGGTCCACCACGCTAGATGATCCAGCTCGAAGCTATCACCAAGACCTACCCCATGGGCAACCGGGAGCTCACCGTGTTGCACGGGGTGACGTTCCACATAGCGCCAGGCGAGATGGTGGCCATCATGGGGCCCTCGGGCTCGGGCAAGTCCACAACGCTCAACGTGCTCGGTTGCCTTGATCAGCCTACAAGCGGCCAATACTACCTGGATGGTGAGGATGTAAGCCGACTGAACCGACGGGAGCTCGCACGGGTTCGAGCACACAAGATCGGTTTCGTGTTCCAGTCCTATAACCTGCTGCCCCGGATGAGCGCGCTGGACAACGTATCATTGGGACTCAGGTACGCAGGTCTGCGTAATAGCTCACTTGCTCGAGAAGCGCTCGCGAGGGTCGGCCTTGCCGATCGTGCATCTCATAAGCCAACGGAGATGTCAGGTGGTGAGCAGCAACGCGTGGCGATCGCCCGCGCGCTGGCCAAGAGACCCCCCGTCATCCTGGCCGACGAGCCGACCGGGAATCTTGACAGCCGCTCCAGCGAAGAGATCATGAGCATGCTCACTACTCTGCACAAGGAGCAGGGTAACACCCTGGTCATGATTACTCATGAGCAGGAGATGGCCGGCTACTGCCAGCGT
>PWUO01000113.1 GCA_003562555.1 Dehalococcoidia bacterium | reverse complement strand
GCCCTGGAAGAGTTGGCCAAACTCATGCCGTCCGAAGCCCACAAGGTTATGCCCGATGGCAGCATCAAGGAGGTTCCCATCGGGGAGCTTGCGGCGGGCGACAGGGTGCTGGTAAGGCCCGGGGAGAAGGTGCCTGCCGATGGTGTGGTTCGAGACGGTGAGACGTCCGTTGATGAATCAATGCTGACGGGAGAATCCGTCCCGGTGCCGAAGCAGCCCGAGGACAGGGCTATCGGGGGCTCGATAAACGCTGAGGGCTCAATGACTGTGGAGGTCACCAGCACCGGTGCGGATTCGTACCTTGCCCAGGTGACCGAACTGGTGAGAGCGGCCCAGGAAAGCAAGTCCAGGACACAAAATCTCGCTAACCGTGCTGCCCTGGTGCTTACCATCGTTGCCCTTGGTGTTGGCGGGTTGACCCTCTTCGTCTGGGTGGGACTGATTGGACGGGAGTTCGTGTTCGGATTGGCGCGGATGGTCACCGTGATGGTCATTGCGTGCCCCCACGCACTTGGTCTGGCTATTCCGCTGGTAGTGGCCGTTTCAACATCCCTATCGGCAAAGAGCGGACTGCTGATCAAGAATCGCGATGGCTTCGAGCGGGCCAGGAACATACAGGCCGTGCTGTTCGATAAGACCGGAACCCTTACCGAGGGAAAGTTCGGTGTCACCGATGTCGTTGTCCTCACTGATGATATGAACCGCGAGGACCTGCTGAAGTACGCGGCCTCAGTAGAGACGCACTCACAACATCCCCTCGCCAGGGGTATCGTTGCGTCTGCGCCTGAGACCCTGCCTGTAGAGGAATTCAAGTCCATTCCCGGAAAAGGCGCGCAGGCCATCGTGAATGGCAGGGAAGTCATGGCGGTCAGTCCGGGTTATCTGAAGGAGAAGGAGATAGACGTAAGCGGCGAACGTATTGAAGAACTTGGATCGCAGGGCAAGACAGTCATTTACGTGCTGATAGACGGGGTGCCGGCCGGAGCCATCGCTCTCGCCGACATCATTCGGCCTGAGTCGAAGCAGGCTATCTCAGAGCTTCAAGAGATGGGAGTGCGCTGCATGATGATCACCGGCGACAATCGGCTGGTTGCACAATACGTGGCCCGGGAGATCGGACTTGATGAGTACTTCGCCGAGGTTCTGCCCGACAAGAAGGCAGAGAAGGTGAAAGAGGTACAGTCGAGAGGGTTGAAAGTCGCCATGACGGGAGACGGCGTCAATGATGCGCCGGCGCTCGCCCAGGCTGACGTGGGCATTGCGGTCGGCGCTGGCACGGATGTAGCGGTGGCGAGTGCTGATGTTGTACTTGTGCGGAACAATCCACTTGACGTGGTTGCGGTCATCAAGTTCTCTCGTGCGACGTACCGGAAGATGGTGCAGAACCTCGTATGGGCAACGGCATACAACGTCATCGCCATTCCTCTGGCGGCCGGTGTGGCCTACGGAGTAGGGATCCTGCTGGATCCGGCGGTGGGTGCTGCGGTCATGGCGGCCAGCACCATCATTGTGGCGGTTAACGCGAAGTTCCTGAGAGTGGAGAACTAGATCCATTCCGATGTGACCGCCGACGTATTGATACGTGTGCACCCACACGGGAATATCGACCTGACCGCTCGGTGCGTACCTCACACGGACAGCGACCGGTACCTCGAGCCTGAGAGGACAGGAGACCAACCTCTCTCGCTTCACGCATCGCACGTGCGTCGTCAGTTCGTGCGGGCACCACCAGGTTTGGCGACAGTCCAATACTGTAACTGAAGTTGTGTGCCACAACGGAGACCTTCTGTGCGAGTGCGCGATGCGCTATTCCTCCACGTATCGCTTGCGCGCCACTTGGGGGCCTCCTCTTCCTTCGTCACTGTAGCGGACGTCGCGGATTCGTGCTGGTACCAGTGTCGATGGGCGGACCGCAACAAAGCTCCCGTGTCCTTGCGACTAAGGTTAGTGGTCTTAAACGCGAGTTAAGACTCCAATGGACCAGAGCACTCCATCCCCGCGCACTGAACAACCTCACTGTCCTGGCGAGTGTAGAGCGAGTGTATATCGGGAGTTGAGGAAACCAGAGCTCGTCGCCACTGATCGCGAGCGAAGCATCCCCGGGCCGGAAGACGCTCAGCGTCTCTCGACGTTTCGTCTTCGTGCCTCACCCATCCTTCCTGTTGGCCGGATTGACAGCCTGCGACATTCTCAATAATCTCACTACAACAGACCACGTTCGATGAGGGCTGGTTCAGCATTGGCTGGCCAGGGGAATCCCCTCATACATGTACGGGGACGATGCGGGAGGTGCCGACAATGGACGCAGGGGAAACAGGAGCCCAGCAGTCACAGACTCACGCTGAAGCGAAGAGACTTCGCGATAACGCTTGGGTACTGGCGACCAAGGCCTACAAAGAGGCCAAGGCGCAGGCGGACATCGTCTATGACGAGGCTAAGAAGGCGGCTGTGGACAGGGAAGCCAGGAATCGGGTCGATGCAGCCTATGAGGAAGCGATAGCGGAAGCAAAGAAGGTCCGTGACGCCATCACCAACGTAGCCGATGCTGTCTTCGCTGAGTTCTGGCGGAAGTAAGACCTGCCGGGAGGTCTGCTCCTCCCCATACCCACTGCCGAGTGTTGTACGACGCGACACTCCTGACGCCCACCATCGCCCGATGACTCGCCCGCGGTGGTGCAGGGCAACACGCTAGTCCCGGTGCTGTGCCTCTTGATAACGGTGACCCTTTCAGTGCAAGGCGGTCTATGGCGAGACAAGGTGCGACCAGCCAAGTGTGACTCGAACACGAAGACACAGGGCTCAACTCAGCCTCAGACTCGGTCCTTCTCGAATTGCCGCACATAAGTGCGCTTACGTCGGTCGTCAAGAATAGCCCAATGTCTGGGAACCGTGAGGCCATCTCCCGAAGTGGACCCATCCGCAATCG
>PWUO01000081.1 GCA_003562555.1 Dehalococcoidia bacterium | reverse complement strand
AGTATAGCGGATTCCGGCAGGCATAGACACCACCGTTGTCGCTCACACAGAGCGTCTCGACAGGAGGGATGGCAGATAACGGAGCGCTTGAGCTGCGCCGTGCCCAGCGGAAGTCGTGCCCGTAAGGGCCAGACGTAGACGTGGAATCCAGGGTTCCTGTGTATTGAGACATTGAAGTCAGGCGACTGCTCGAAGCGCTTGTTCTGCTGCATCCTCCTACCACCGGACAAGCAGGAGCACATGGACGTGCTCCTGCGCCGCGGAGTCTGATGATCGTCGCAGCGATGGATTGCCCGCGCTCATCAGCGTACGCGATCGACGACAAGAGAGTGTATGAAGGTCTTCGTCTGGCCGGATTGACGCATACAAGGTTTGTATGTAATATGCCCAGCATGACTGAGAAGACCAGTACGGTGAACATTTCCTTCCGCCAGGACCTGCTCAAGCAGATCGATGAGGTGGCACGCACCGAGTCGCGCTCGCGATCGGAACTGGTTCGAGAAGCAGCGCGCATGTACATCGAACGCAAGCGGAGGATGGACGCGGTAATCGAGTCAATCCGACAGACCGTTCGTGAGCGCGGGATAACGGAGGCGGATGTTACGGACGAGATCGCTGCGGTTCGCGCTGAACGAAAGCAGCGTAGATCGTGATAGTCACGGTAGACACCAATGTTCTCGTCTCGGGCGTGTTCTTCGGTGGCGTTCCCGGCAAGATTGTGACGGCTGCACGCGAAGGGATCTTCACGCTGGCGATGACCCCGGTCCTTCTCGATGAGCTTCGCGAGGTGCTTTCGAGGACCAAGTTTGGGTTGACCCCGGATGCGGTTCAGCTACTGATGGACGGCATAGAGGCCTCCGCGACGATAGTCTATCCAGGCAAACGCCATGAAGGAGTAGTGCGTGATCCTGACGACGATGCGGTGGTCGACTGTGCAGTCGAGTCACGCTCCTTGTACATCGTCAGCGGTGATTCTCATCTGACCGAGAAGGACAATGTCGAGGGGGTTACGGTGGTCACGCCAAGGCGATTCGTAGAGGTTCTCAAACTCGAGTAGACCGACTACGAGCACCCTGCTCAATAGGTCGACTCGAGACCGCTGAGAGCGAAAGGGAACACAACGCCGCGGGAGTCGTTGATCGTTCTTGAAAGAATCGTTGCTTACCGTCCATTGCGGCAGCCAGCGGAATCACCCACCGAGTGCGCGAAGCCAAGGATGGCGGAGCGCCACTGCGGTGACGTGTAGGATGCGGCAGAACGGAGCCCATGAGCTGAAGCGTGCCGAGCGTTGCCCTCCCGTAAGGAGGACACGGAGCGCCCTCCCTGCCGAGCATGATTAATGGACACATTAGAGCTAGTGCAGCTTTCTGCTCAATGGGCTTGTTATGCTTCACTCAACATGATGAAATCGGGGTTTATGAGCAGTACTCTTCCGGTCGACGGTATGATGCCCAGCCAGCTGTATGTTTCCGAGCCGAAGTACAACTACTGGAAGCGTCGTCTCTTCTCTGGGGACTCCTATGACCCAATTCCAATCAAACGGATAGGCGACCTGGTGTTCTGCACTGATGGTCACAGCCGTGCTCTCGCGACGTGGGAGGCCGGGCATACGGAATTGGTGGTAGAAGACGACACGGACGAGCTGGATTGGATGGCATACCTCGAAGATGTGAAGTGGTGTTCGGAGGAGGGAATCAGGTCGATCGCCGACTTGTCCAGTCGGATAGTGGACGAGCAAGACTACCAGCGACTGTGGCGGGATAGATGCGCGAACGCACGGCAGGAACTCATCGAGGAACCTTTTCGTGGTATTGAACTAAGGATCGCGGAGGACCCTGTCGAGCGAGCAAAGGTATGCGAAATGGTCCTACGGTCTCTACCGGAGTGGTTCGGCATTGAAGAATCAATCAGAGAATACGTCAACGATGTGGCAGGACTGGAGACTGTGGTGATGTACGCATTCGGAACCGCGATCGGGTTTGTGTCATCGATGTATCATACCTCACGGCATGTCGACCTGCATGTCCTCGGTCTATTGAGGGAGTTTCACGGACGCGGCTTGGGGACGAAGCTTCTGGACGAGGCGGAAGGCAATGCGTCTGCGAGAGGGGTGCGGTACGTGACAGTGAAAACCCTGGCGGACAGCCATCCGGATCGGAACTATGCAAAGACTCGAGAGTTCTACCTGAGACGTGGATACGAGCGGTTCGAGGTGTTCCCCGAATTGTGGGGAAAGGCGAATCCGTGCTTATACATGCTGAAGGATATTGCGTCGAGTGATGCATAACGTTAGCCTTCAGCTGCGCCGTACCCAGCGAATGACGTGCCCGTAAGGGCCAGACGAAGACGCAGAATACCGGTTTCCTGCACATAGAGATATTGGAGTTAGGCGTCAGCTGGAAGGCTTTGTTATGTTGCGCGAGTTCACGTACCAGGTGTAACGCCTTTGACTAGAAACGGACGGGATCCCGTGATCGCAGGATTCCAGTTGTCCCAAGGAAGCCGCGACGGTGATCAGTACATGTCGACCGGCGAATCGGAGCGACGCGAGGGATCCGATGCAGCCTTTCTCGCGGTGGTTTCGTGCAACTCCTTGACCTCGCAGTGAACTTCGCTAAGAATGTCGGCATAGCAAGAATCTGGGTCTAAGCAAAAGGGGAAACCATGGAAATGAAAGCTGCCGGGATGAGGACGATCGAGGTCTTCGGAAGTGAAACACTGCGTTTCCGACCGGACTTGGTCTCCCTGACATTCTCCGTCACGAGCAAGAGCATCGACGCCAATGATGCCGTGACCAATGTTGTGAGCAAGTCAGAGAAGATTATAGATGGTCTGAAGAAGTGGAACCTCGTCCGAGTGGATTCATCCCAAGCCCGTCTGCAGAAAAGGTCCGAATCCAAGAGCGAGGTCATCTTTTTCGAGTCGAGT
>PWUO01000204.1 GCA_003562555.1 Dehalococcoidia bacterium | reverse complement strand
CTGGTAGCGGCAGGCTACGATGCGACAACATCTCACGTCGTTCAGGACAGCATCTCATTCATCCTCGATAACCAGAATACGGATGGCGGCTGGAGCTGGGGCGTGGGACAGGACAGCGATGTGGACAGCACCGCTGCGGCACTGATGGCGCTCATCGCCGCAGGGCAATCTGCCAGTTCGAATCCAATTGAGGATGGGCTGTCCTATATCAAGTCCACACAGATGGTGAACGGTGGCTTTGAATCGTGGGGGGCGACCAATTCAGCCACCAATTCCTGGGCCATCGACAGCATCGCCGCAGCAGGGCAGGACCCTACCGGCTCGACATGGACTAACAGTGAAGGCAAAGGTCCCGTGGATGATCTGCTCACCTTCCAGAACGCGGATGGTTCATTCAACTGGAGCACAGACGATCCTTCGGCTCAGATGACCGCCTGGGCAATCAACGCGCTGATGGGAAAGCCCTACCCGGTGGCCATACAGGAGCCTATACAAGATTTCACCTACCACGTACGGATAGAGGGCCGAGACCGCACTATCTTCAGTGGTTCGGTAACCGTCGAGGAGTCGACTATCATCGACGACGAAGGTGTGTCGCATCATCTCGACCAGCCAACGGCGCTTGGCGCCCTGCATGAAGCGTCTCATGCAGGTGACTTCGCGTACGTGGTGAAGAACACCTCCTTTGGACTGTACGTGCATTCTATTGCGGGAGAGGAGCCGGAGGGTATGTCCGGATGGTTCTTTCGGGTGGACTACATCAGCCCGGCTGTTGGGACTGCCGACTTCGTGCTGGATGAGACGAGTCCTCCCAGCCCTCCACATGCTGAGATCCTGTTCGCCCACGCGGAATGGGGTCAGCCGCCACTCAAACTCGAGGTAAGCAACACCAATCCGGACGCGGGAGAGACCTTCACGGTTACAGTAAACACGTTTGACGACGATGCGGGGGACTGGTCTCCAACGGAGAACGCTACCGTCTACGCCAATCAGCAGTACATGACCGGACCGGACGGCACCGTCGACATCACCATCGATACGGACTGGACCCTGGAGGTCCGAGCGGAGAAGGACGGCCACATCAGGAGCAATCGGATCACCGTCACTGTGGGATCAGGCAGTCATCATAAGGAAGTGTCGATGACCGCAACTATCGTGCCTGCGATCAGCTTCACCGTCACTCCCGAAAGCATTGATTTCGGTGACAACCTGGCCCCAGGAGACAGCAGCGCCGCATTCCCCATAACCGTGGAGAACACGGGAGCGTGGCAGTTACTCATCACCACCCAGGTTACGGATACAGCACACGATCTCTACGTCGATGGTCTCTCAATTCACGACGTACACTCGCAGGATTTCGGCATATCCGTCGCCAGAGACACGGCCGTCGAATGCGATGTCGTACTCAGCATACCCGAGACATTTCCGCTGGTAGGCACGCAACAGGGCACGCTCATCTTCTGGGCGACCGACGGTCGGGACGAGTGAGCACACCTTACATCACCTACGTAACTGTGGAGGAATAGCATTCGAGTCTTGAGACCCAAGCGGTACCCTCTGGCAGCACTCATTGTGCTCTGCCTCGCCTTAATCCCCACACCTGCAGGCGCGTTAGGCCTCGGAGTGAGCCCGGGCACCCTCGAATTCTCCGCTCCTCCCGGCGGCAAAGACGCGAAGATTTTGCACGTCATCAACCAGTCCGGTTCTTCCTCCGGGTTCGAGGTCTATGCTGAAGGGCCACACGCTGATTGGCTCACCATCAGCCCGGCGGAATTCACGCTCAACACCGGCGGCATTCAGGAGGTGCACGTAGCACTGAAGTCGCCCCTGATCACCAGACCTGCAAGTCACCGACTGACGATCTGCGTGGTCACCATGTCGCCCGACTTAGAGCTCCGATTCGGAGCGGGAGTGAAAGTCCCAGCCGACGTGCAGGTGATAACGGACGCCCCCCTCATGCCACTCAACTGGTGGCTGATCACCGCTGCCGTTCTCTTCCCCGCAATCGTCGCCGTCTGTGTCACCCGCCGATGGCGCTCCAGATCCCAGGCAGTGCCCTCACCAGATGGCACATAGCTCTGGAGTGTTCGCCTGTGTTAAGGCGCTGTCAATTCCGGACAGCTTGCACTTACACCATGCCGTCGGGGTCTTCCTGATTCGGTCTTCCTTCCTGTATGACGATCCGACCCGTCGTCGACGCCCACCGGTACTGCGCTGCAGCAACGTACTCCGGATCCTTCATCCACGCCTCCACGTGCTCTCTGTCAGGGAAC
Organism: Dehalococcoidia bacterium; assembly: GCA_003562555.1. GTDB lineage: Bacteria > Chloroflexota > Dehalococcoidia > GIF9 > AB-539-J10 > SKVJ01. The sequence goes on along the minus strand of PWUO01000204.1, from coordinate 659 downwards.
TCCATTATCACCATACGATCAGTGAACGGTTCACCCTCCAGAGTGATCACCTCATCCCCCCGAGTGAGAAAGCATCCGCCGTACCGTTTTACCGTCGGCGGCGTGAGCGCAGTGTATTTCCGCAGCGTCTCACGATCATGAATCGTCATGGTCGACACAAGGTATACACTCATTGAATCTCCTCTCCCAATCGTTGTGCGGGCGGCACACTGACATCATAACCTGTCGCGATCACCACGCACAGGCGCACGTCAGCAGGTCAGCACATAGCCGCGAAACCCTTGTGGAATTCCACGCTTCCCGTGCCCACAATATCCCGAAGTGGCCACACAAGGAAGTCTTCTTCAGGAACGCCTTCGAGGACCAGCTCCGGCACATTGCGAAAGCCGAACTGCGCGTAGCAACCAGGATCTCCAACAAGCATGCAGCCTGCTGCACCCAGAGCCTCAAGCCAGGCGATCACCTCACGCATAAGCGACTTCCCGATTCCTCTACGCTGCATGTCCGGCAGCACCGAAATGGGGCCGAGGCCATACCAATCAGGGCTCCCATCCGAGACGCTTACAGGCGACAACGCCACGTGACCCACCACCCTGCCACCCACTTCAGCCACCAGCGACAGGCTCAACACTCCATCCCTTCGCAGAGCACCGATGATG
>PWUO01000301.1 GCA_003562555.1 Dehalococcoidia bacterium | reverse complement strand
GGCTTGCCGCAGGCTATCCGCGCCACTTCATCGTGCGCACCGCCTGGCTCTACGGGCCTGCCGGCAGGAACTTCGTCTCAACGATGCTGCGTCTTCTGGCTGAGCGCGACGAGCTCACGGTTGTCGCGGATCAGCGCGGGACGCCCACCTACGCGGCGGACCTCGCGGAGGCGCTTGTGGCGCTCGTGAAGGGTGACTGCAGCGACTACGGCTTTTACCACTACACGAACGCGGGCGAGACGAGCTGGTATGAATTCGCCCTGGCGATCAGGGACGAGGCGCTTGGATGTGGTATGATTGAACGCAAGACCCCGATCCGTCCGGTCACGACCGCAGAGTACCCCACGAAGGCGGTTCGCCCGGCGTATTCGGTGCTGTCGTGCGACCGCATCGCCGCGGTGCCGGGGGTGGTGATCCCGCCGTGGCGGGAGGCGCTTCGACGGTACCTCGGCCGCGTCAGACGACAGGCCGCGTAAAGAAGGAGAGCGAGTAGTATGCAGCGACCGTTGGAGAGTATCCTCGTGACAGGCGGGTCGGGGTTTATTGGCAGTAACTTCATCCGGTACCTCCTTGCGCAGGAGGGGTTCTCCGGGCGGATCGTGAACGCGGACACGCTCACCTACGCCGGGAATCCGCTCAACCTCGCGGACCTGCAGGACGATGAGCGCTACACCTTCGTGCACGCGGACATCCGCGACGAGGACGTGGTCGCGCGGCTGTTTGCCGAGTACGGGGTGGACACGGTGGTCCACTTCGCCGCGGAGAGCCACGTGGACCGCTCCATCTTCGGGCCCAAGGACTTCATCACGACCAACGTGATGGGCACCTTCGCGCTGCTCGAGGCCGCGCGCGCCTCATGGGGCGACCGGCAGGACGTGCTCTTTCACCACGTAAGCACGGACGAGGTCTACGGGTCGCTCGGCGACACGGGGGCCTTCGTGGAGACCACGCCGTACGATCCGCGCAGCCCCTATTCGGCCTCCAAGGCCGGAAGCGATCACCTCGTTCGCGCCTGGGCGCATACCTTCAATCTGCCGGTGACGATCTCCAACTGCTCGAACAACTACGGGCCCTACCAGTTCCCGGAGAAGCTCGTGCCGGTGATGATCCTCAACATGGTGGAGGGCAAGCCGCTTCCGGTCTACGGGCAGGGGCTCAATGTCCGCGACTGGCTCTACGTGAGCGACCACGCGGAGGCGATCTGGACGATTCTGCAACACGCGCCGGCCGGCGAGACCTATAATGTGGGTGGGGAGAACGAGTGGCGCAACATCGACCTCGTCAGGCACCTCTGCGCGGTCGTGGCCGAGCAGACTCGTGAGCCGGCCGACGAGTACCTGCGGCTGATCACCTACGTGACCGACCGCCCGGGCCACGATCACCGCTACGCGATCGACTGCGCGAAGATCAAGCGCGAGCTCGGGTGGACGCAGGCGCACGACTTTCCGGCCGGGCTCTCGGAGACGGTCGCCTGGTACCTGGCCAACGCGCCGTGGATCGAGTCGGTTCGAAGCGGCGAGTACCGGCAGTGGATGGAAACGAACTACGCGGGCAGAGGGAGTTAACATGACCATGGACGGTAGTGTGGATGAGGGAGCTACCGACGGGAGAATCTACGTCATTTCGTCGGCGAGCATCCAGACGCGATCGCTCGCGTCGGTGATCGGGGACCGCACGGGGATGAAGTGCACGGTCCAGTCTGAGCTTCGCCGGTGCGCGACCACCGTATCGGTGACGATGCACCCCACGCTCATTCTCGTGGACAGTCTCTTCCTCGACCCGCGCGCAACGCTCGACCAGCTCGAGCAGCTTCCCAACCCGCTCGGGTCGCACGTGATGGTCGCGCTCATGAACATGGCCAAGGACGAGATGGTGGAGGTGCGCGCGGTCACCCTGGGCGTGCGCGGGCTCTTCTACGGGAGCGCGGACCTTGACTTCCTCGTGAAGGGGATCGCGAGCATGTTCGCGGGCGAGGTCTGGGTCCCGCGGAAGGTGCTCGCTGAGGCGATTGCCACTCCCTCGAGCAGCAACGGTCATCGCCACACGCGCGAGGCGGCGGACCTCCTCACGCGGCGCGAGCGGCAGATCCTCGCGCTCATCTCCACCGGCTCCTCCAACGACGAGATCGCCGCGCGGTTGAATATCAGCACGAACACGGTACGCACCCACGTGTACAACCTCTACCGCAAGATCCACGTCCCCAACCGCATGCAGGCGGTCCTCTGGGGCGCGGAGAATCTGTAGCCACCTGTCATTTTCTCCACTGCGTCTATTCCTTTGTGGGTGCAATCATGCGAATGTATTAGTATTTTTCGTCGGCTAACAAAGCTCTCGTCCTTTCGTCTAATACTTTTCCTACGTAACAATTCATAAACAGTGGTGATACTGCTTCGATCTGCCGGGAGCTACACTCATACTCAAGTGGCCGAGCGACGAAAGCTCACCCGGTTTGCGGTGAGTGCACCGGTTCGGCTGATCCGGGGGAACGGTGAGGAGGCGACCTCGTATGAGGCGCTTGCCCGCGACCTTTCGGCGGCCGGTGCCTACATCTACCTGGATGATCCGCCGCTCGGCGTTGGCGAGCATGTGACGGTGGAGATCCGCCTTCACGTGCCCACCGCGGACGAGAAGCGCGCCCAGGCGCCGCCGGTGGTGGGGACCGGGCGGATCAGGCGGGTAGACGCCGCGGGCCTTGGATTGTCGTTCGACCGGCGGCTTCGGTTCGCCGGTTGACCAGAAGGAGTGGGAGTACCATGAGGGAAGCAGGGGGACGCGGAACCTGGAAGCCATTGCTGTCGGATCACGGCAGCGGCCGCAAGCGCGGCATCTATTCCACGCGCGAGCTTCGCGAGCTCATCGTCTACGAGCGCGCCCGGGCGGACCGCACGGGGGACAAGCTTTCGGTCGTCCTCTGCGGGATGAACGGCCAGAGCGGGTCGCG
>PWUO01000175.1 GCA_003562555.1 Dehalococcoidia bacterium | reverse complement strand
GCGACTGCATCGAACAGGCGTCCCATGCTGGACGTCAGCGGGGTATTGAGTCCCGAAGCCATTTGCTTCAGTATCGTGTCCTGCTCCTCATAGCTGAGTGCATCCCGCAACACGGCGCGGTGGTCAAGCGCCTCCTGTCCTAGAAGCGTCGCTACGTAAGCCGCGGCTGTCCTGTAGGGGCGGATGATCGCTGCGTCACCGCCCGGCAGCGGCAGATACTCGAGGTGTCCTGCACGCCGGGAAGCCGACAGCTCGCTCACGAGGAATTCACCACCCCATATGTGACCATCGCTGCCTAGTCCGGACCCGTCGAATGCTACGCCGATCACCGGTTCATCCACGCTGTTCTCGGCCATGCAGCCGGCGATGTGGGCATGGTGGTGTTGCACCGCGCAACTCTTCAGGCCGGTGGCGGCAAGCTGCCTTGCGTAGATGGTTGACGCATAGTCTGGGTGCAGATCGTGCGCGACAATCTCGGGTTTGATGTGGAAGAGTCTCTGGTACAGGTCGATCGTCTCTTCAAAGTTCTCGAGGGTCTCGACGCTGTCGAGGTCACCGATGTGTTGCGAGACAAATGCACGTCGCCCTTCACTGAGGCAGAACGTACTCTTCATCTGGGGCCCAACCGCGAGAATGGAGGGCGAATCGAACGCAAGATTGATGGGATCCGGCGCGTAACCCCGAGCCCTGCGCAGCATGTGTGGTGTGCCGTCGACCACCATTGCGACACTGTCGTCGTAACGTGAGTGAATCGGACGGTCATGCAACAGGAAGGAGTCCGCAATGCCTCGCAGTCGCGACAACGCTTCTTCGTTCGTTGCAGCAATGGGTTCCTCGCTCAGGTTTCCGCTTGTCATGACGAGTGGCCGGTTGACCTCACGCGTGATCACGTGGTGCAGTGGCGTGTATGGCAGCATGATGCCGAGAAACATGAGCCCGGGTGCGACCTCGCGACAGACAGTCGACGCGCTATTCCAGTGTGCGAGCACGATGGGGGCCGACGATGAGAGGAGCAGGGTCTCTTCCTCGGGGGTTAAGGCGCAGTGTAGACGTGCCGTCTCGATATCTCGAAGCATTACCGCAAAGGGCTTCGATGGACGTCGCTTGCGTTCCCGCAGCCGTTGTACTGCGTGCGGATTGGTCGCGTCGCAGGCCAGCAGGAAGCCCCCGAGCCCCTTCAGAGCCACGATCTGTCCGTCGGCAAGTAAGTGGGCTGTCTGCGCGAGCGCATCTTCGCACGGCTCGACCTGCCCGGTCGCGTCGCGCAGGTCGAGCGATGGTCCGCAGACCGGGCATGCGTTGGGTTGCGCGTGGAAGCGGCGGTTTCCCGGATCGTCGTACTCCGCCTGGCATGCGGCGCACATCACGAAGGACGACATTGTTGTGTTCGGTCGATCATATGGCATGCTCCGGATGATGGTGAAGCGGGGGCCGCAGTCCGTGCAGTTGGTGAACGGATAGCGGTAACGTCGGTCGGTGCGGTCCATCACCTCGGCGAGACAATTGAGGCAGGTGGCGACGTCAGGCGAGATCATCTGCCCCTTTCCCGGCTCGAGCCAACTCTCCCGGATCTCGAATTGCGCCGACCCCTCAAGAGCGATGACTTCTGTTGCTATGCTCTGTATGCGCGCAAGGGCGGGGGCGTCAGAGTGGAGGCGCAGGATGAATTCCCTGACGCGCGTCGCAGGACCCTCAATCTCCACCTGCACGTCCTGAGAAGTGTTGCGAACCCAGCCGGTCAGTCGGAGGTCTGTTGCGAGCCGGTACACAAATGGTCTGAAGCCGACTCCCTGTATGATTCCCTCCACCCGGACGCGGACGCGAATGGGTTCCGTCCCGCCAGGTCCGGAGGGCAACCGGTGTGCGTTCACCTTGCCGGATGTTGGCTGCGTAGCCATGTAACCCATTCTGTCACGCCCTCGCCCGTCTTGCACGACAGGGGGAAGAACGTCACCCGTGCGTTGAGGTTACGGACTGAACGCATGAAGTCCTCCATGTCGAAATCGACGTAGGGCAGAAGGTCTGCCTTGTTGATGATCACTGCGTCAGCCTGCGAGAAGATGACGGGGTACTTCAGTGGCTTGTCGTGGCCCTCCGGGGTGCTTGTGATGACCACCTTCAAGTGCTCGCCAAGGTCGAACTCCGACGGACAAAGCAGGTTGCCCACGTTCTCAATGAGGACGAGATCGAGGTCACTCATCGGCAGGCGCTCGAGCGCGACCTGGATCATGTCGGCAACCAGGGCGCAACTCTCCGGCATTCCCTTCGTGTTGATCTGGACGACCGCGCTGGCGAAGTCGTGCACCTTCTCTGCATCAACTGTGGAGACCACGTCGCCCTCGATGACGCCGATGCGGGTGTCAGCCGAGAGCTCTTCGATGGTGCGGAGTATGAAGCTGGTCTTTCCTGCACCCGGGGCGGACATGATGTTCACTGCCAGACAGTTGTGGGAGTCGAAGACTTCGCGGTTGCCGGTGGCGGTCGCTTCATTTGCATCCAGGATGCCCTGGACTATCTCAATCTTTCTCACGATACCTCCATCTCCTTTATGTAGAGTTCGCGGCCGCCCTCGATATCAATCTCCGGTGATTGGCACGCCGGACAATACCATTCACGCTCGGCCGGTACGAACACGTGGCTGCAAGCTCTGCACCGAAGTCGCACAGGCAACTCCTCGAACTCGAGTGTTGCGCCTTCGGCAACGGTGTTCTTGCTCATGGTCTCGTAGTAGAACTGGATACAGTCCGGCACGAATCCAGTAAGGGCACCGACGACCACGCGGATCGTCGTTACCCTGGTAACGCCGGCTTCTTTGGCCTTGTCCTCGATGATGCGAAGAAGGCTCTCGGTGATTCCGTATTCGTGCATTGTATACGCTCCTGGTCTCGTATCACTTGTGGTTAAGGTGAGTTCCGTCCGTCGGCATCGGCGACGGACCCAAG
>PWUO01000238.1 GCA_003562555.1 Dehalococcoidia bacterium | reverse complement strand
CAACGTGGCAACGTCGATGAACTGATCAAGCGCGCTACGGAAGGGCTCACTTGCAGTCACTGCCAGCGCTCTCACATTAGCGAGATACCCCGCTGAAACGCCCTTGAGCTGCAGCAGCGGAGCGAGATAGTGCTTCTCCTCAGAGGCACGTGAGACGGCATCGCCAAGCTCAGTCCAGTCACCGTCAAGCACGGCATCGATGAGATGCTGTCTCGCCGAAGATTCGAGCCCGAGTTCGTCGATAATCGCCTTCAGCAAGCCAGCATGACAGATCTGGAACCGCATGTCTCCGAATCCAAGCCGTGCGACGATATCCTGAGCCAGAAGGACCATCTCCACATCGGCCACCATCGGTGCGCCGCCAATGAATTCGGCGCCACACTGCCAGCGTTCTCTCTGTCTGCGGCCAGTCTCGTCAAATACGAAGCTGTTCGTCACGTAACAGAGGCGAGCAGGCACCTTTGGCGAGAGGTTCTCGACATAGAGACGTGCAACGGGTATCGTGCTGTCCGGACGTAAGACAACTCGTTCTCCCGTCCATCCGTCCCAGTCCAGGAACGAGTATACCCGTCCGACCATGCGCGGAGTCAGTGTGCCCACGGCAGTGAACAGTTGCAGGTACTCGATGGTGGGAGGTTTCACCTCTTCATAACCAAACGCGGTGCATGCACTGCGGAACGCGTCCTCGATACTGCGAAACCGAGCCATATCATCAGGCAACAAGTCACGCATACCGCGGCACTTCTGGTGAATTATGAGAGGTTCAGATGTCATGTTAGAACGTGACAATTCTACACTGTATCCTTCTGTTCGTTCAATTTAGGCGACCTTGCGGCCGTGTACTTTGTGGCATCATATGCATTCGTTTATAATCGGACTGGGAGGGACTGTTGTTCAAACGTCTGCGGTTGGGGTTGTGCCTGGTGCTGGCAGTGTGCGGCATTGCATCCCTTGCGATGCCCGCCAGCGCAGCAGAGGATGAGCTGGTGGTGGTTATCGAGGTGGAAGGCACGATTGTGCCCGTCCTGCACCAGTACATCGAGCGCGGCATTGAACGCGCCGAACAGGCAGGCGCCACTGCGGTGATAATCAGACTCAACACCCCTGGTGGCCTTCTCGACAGCACAGAGAAGATAGTGGCGTCGATCATGAACGCCGACGTTCCCGTGGTTACATACGTCAGCCCACACGGAGCGTGGGCGGCTTCAGCAGGCACGTTCATTACACTCGCATCTCACATCGCCGCCATGGCTCCGGCTACAACCATAGGCGCGGCTCACCCCGTTGCCGGGGGCGGACAGGAAGTCCCCGAAGACCAGATGCGCAAGATCACCGAGTTCTCGGCCCGTTGGATGGGCACTATTGCGGAGGAAAGAGGCAGGAATGTAGAAGAAGCGATGCTTGCCGTTACTGAGAGTAAGTCCTTCACCGACGGCGAGGCACTCGCAGCAAACCTGATTGATCTCAGGGCGGACAACCTCGAATCCCTCCTCGAGGCAATCGACGGGCGGGAGGTCACGCTTGCAAGTGGGAGGACGGTAGTGCTCGGCACGTCCGGAGCTACCGTACAGACCGTCGACATGACGGGGTTCGAGCGGTTCCTGCACACGTTGAGTGATCCAAATATCGCTTATATTCTGCTCACGCTCGCCACAATCGGGCTGATTACGGAGATCACGAGTCCCGGCCTCATCTTTCCGGGGGTTGTCGGGGGCATCAGCCTCATTCTGGCGTTCTACTCCCTCGGTGTACTCGATGCCAACTGGGGTGGAGTTGCACTGATCGTGCTCGCCGTCGGGCTCTTCATCGCTGAGTACTTCACGACATCGTTCGGCGGCTTCACGGCGGGTGGTATAGCTGCACTGGTGTTCGGCTCCATCATCCTCTTCAGCAGCACGCCCGGCGTCTCGGTGAGCCCGGGGCTCATAATCGGTGTCGCCGCAGGAGCCACCGCATTCTCGGTGTTCGTCCTCGGAGCCATCATCAGGGGTCAGCGAAGACAGAAATCTACTGGAAGAGAGGGAATGCTTGGCAAAATGGCGATTGTGCGCAGTCCCCTTGAACCACGCGGAACGGTCCTGGCCGAGGGGGAGCTGTGGACCGCGGTCGTCGAAGAAGAACAACCTGTACCCCCTGGTGAGGAGGTCGTCATAGTCAGTGTCGACCATATGCAACTCCGTGTGCGGAGAAAGCCTGCCTGAAGCAGGGGAGGAACACGATGTTCGTGAACTACTCGATCTTCACCGGACCCGTCATCGCACTGGCGATCTTAGCTGTGGTGCTGCTCATCATATCGATTATCGCCGTAGCACGAAGTCAGCGACGCAAGCCTGCCGCAGGTCGTGAGACCCTCATCGGCAGAATCGGCATTGTCCGCACCCCGCTAAGGCCTGAAGGAGCGGTGCATGTCGATGGCGAGATCTGGCAGGCAATCGTCGATGGCCCCGACCTTGAGTCTGGCACACGCATCATCGTAACCAATATCGAGGGACTACGACTCACAGTCAGGAGAAAGGAGGACTAGGATGATTGACTTTGGGTGGATTCTATACCTGTTCATAGCGCTTATCGTGCTGATGCTGCTGAGTTCCGCCATCAAGATCGTACAGGAATACGAGAGGGCAGGCATCTTCCGGCTCGGACGCTTCGTTGGATTGAGAGGTCCGGGACTGGTCATCATCATCCCGTTCATTGAACGGGCGCGTAAGGTCGACCTTCGCGTTGTCACGATGGATGTGCCCCAGCAGGAATGCATCACCCTGGATAACGTCACCATCACCGTCGATGCCGTGATCTACTTCAGGGTAGTTGAACCTGCCGACTCTATCCTCAAGGTGCTGGACTACGCCAGAGCAACGTGGCTACTGTCCCAGACAACCCTCAGGAACGGCGTCGGCCAGTCGGAACTGGATGACGTCCTGGCACACCGCGAGAGGCTGAACGAGAAGATT
>PWUO01000003.1 GCA_003562555.1 Dehalococcoidia bacterium | reverse complement strand
GACAAAGATTTCGAGCTATTTTCGAAGCATATTAAAATTATTCTCCATAAAGCAGCATAATTCCAACCATGCTCTTTCAGCGGAAAACAAAAAACCGCACCCGTTAAAGAGCCCGTTTTTTTTACGTTGATCAAGGTTCCCGGTGGCGCGCCTTGGACAACGTCCGGGGTGGCCGGTGCCCGGCCAACTCCGGGAGTTAGCATATGAATCCATTGATTTATTTCAAAAAAATCAATTTGGTGAAAAACAAAACAGCGATGATTTTGTGGATAATCAAGGGTTTTCGAATCGATTAAAATGATATTGCTTTTTGCTATGGCCACAAAATTCAGTTGGATTTTGTTGAATCATGAACATTTCTCCAAAGCCAGTTGAATTTTTTCCGGCAGATTGTCCATTTTTATCAATTTTCTGAAGCCCGGCAGTACCCGTTCAGTATGAGAAGTTGAAGAAATTGGTTCATATCCTTTGATTTCGAGATCCGCGAATAGTTCTTCAAGGTTTTCCTTCCCATTTAGAAGTAGGTGCATGTACTCGGGGTTTTCCAGATTTTTTATCAGGGGCGTGTCAGCCAGCATTGCATTCAAGACCCGCCGCATGGAGTTATCACCAGTTTTTCTTCGATGATCACGGCGCAGCCCCCGAAAAAATTGTTCTAGCAGATTATTGGTGCGCTGGGGAAATATGGTTATTTTTCCGGACGGAGTATCGATCTCGATAGGATCTGCAAACAGTCGTTCATCGTACTTGTCGATCTGTTTGGCCAGCTTTTGGCAAAGCAGATCTCTTTTGTACCTGGCGTTTTTATCAAGTTTGGAACGGAATCGGCCGACGGCTTTTCGGATACTGTTCATGGATTTGTGCGAGCCTTCATCATTCAAACCGTTCCGTCCGGAAGGATCGGCAATACGCATTTTTTCTCGGAGATCATCAAATAGAATGGTCCGCCATTCAAGATCGTCAACAGACTGGTTGAAATCCGGATCACCACAGAGATCATTTGTCAGTGTATTGAGCTTGCGGAACAACCGTTTTCCAACTCGGTCCTCATGAGAGATCTGATCTTGCATGATCGGAAGCTTTTTGTTCAACTCTACAATTCTGCGGGCAAAGGTCAGAAGCGGTCGATCAAACGGGAACCCATAACCGTTTCCCTCTTTTTTGCCCTGCAGGCACCACAGGCACAGGGAATAAATCGAAACCAAAGACGTCAGATTCATGTTTTTTACAACATGGCCTTCTGTGATGGCATTTGTCAATTGCCCCGCCTCAACAGTTTGGCTGTCAATCCGCCGGAGAAGATCTCGGATCATTTCACCCAGCCGGGTGGTGGCGGCATGTTTTTGCAGGGTTTTTCTCAATTGTCCGTATGAGGGTCCGAGCAGATCCTTTCCGGCATCCCGCAGAAAATGAAAATGGCAGACAAAGTCCCGGATACCGGGAAAAACCAAAGCTACTGCTTTACAGATACCGGTCCCCATGTCATGTACACAGGCAATGGGGGTTCCGTAGTTTTTTTGCAGCTGCTCAAGAAAAGGCACGATATGGCCGGCGTGTTCGCTGGGTATCTTTACATTGGCCAGTACAATCCGTTTCAGCCCGTCCATGCCTGTCATCAGTACCGGTGCATCTCCTTCATGGGTGGCATCCAGATGCAAAATGTATCCGCCGCTGCGGTTCATGGCCTGTTCAATGCGAGGCGTGGCCTGCCGGTGCGCCAGTGCGAGATAGAGGATGAATTTTCGTCCGAGGTACTCGACTTCTGAACGACTCAATTCAATGTTTCTGAGCTTCAGTTCATGACAGACCTGAACAGTCGTCAGGCAGCGCTGGAAAAGGCTTTTACCGACAAAAACAAGAACATCCCAGGCCACATTGCAATACTTGGCAACGATGTTCCGCAGGTCCTGCGAACGGTAGACCTGTCGGCATGTCCGGCAGTGGTACAGGGTCTCATGGGCTTTAAAAGGGCCGGTCATGCAAAACACGGTTTTCCGTCTGGTTTTTTGGACAAAAAGAGTCCTGCCGCATGAACAGCGATTCTCTTCGGGCCGGAACCTGACATCCGGGGGATTCGGGAACAATGCCCCCGGAAGTGTGTCGTGGTAAAGCCGGATTAAATTCTGGTTGAGCGCAACCCAGGCTTTGGATCCGGAATTCAGGTCTTTTTTTTTACCCCGTGTGCATCGAAAAGCATTTGAATCTGCTCTTTGCTGATTCGTGTCCCTGTTTTTTGAAAAACGGATTTGGTCAGCTGTTTCAAATCCGCACCGGGATTCTGGATAAATGCCACAAAGACGTGTACCGCCAACTCCGCCTGCAGGGGGGCATGTTCCATTTGAAGCGTTTTTTGCTGAACCTCTGCTCTGGTCGGATCGGTAGCCAGATACACATAGGAGCCGCCATATTTTTGTCTTTGCAGCTTCCCTTTGCGACATAATTGAACCAGAATGGCATGGCAGCGGCATCGAAGCAGCTGTCCCAGTTGATCGGCTGTCATCCCGGATGGGCTTTTGCCGACCAGATTCACCAGTGTGTGGGTCAATGGACCATGTCTTGAAAATCCGATATCCCGGTAAAACCACAAACCCTTGTTGCTGAAACTTGGAATCGAGGCCAAGGTGTACCATTTCCCGTTGTGGGAAAAACTGCTGAAGTAACCAGTTCTGGCCAGGAACCGCCGAACTGAAGGGATGGAGTAGTTCATTCGCTCGGCCAGTGGTTGGATCATCCAGCATTTGTTTTCCTGAAAGGCTGAAATCAGCTTCTGGTCGGGTGTTTTGTCCATAGGTACCAACACCTCCTGATAAAGTATTGTAAATATGCCGAAATTTGTTTGAATATTTGCAATACTTTATCAGGAACAATGCGGCATTACAAGCGATAATTCTAATCTTTACTAACAAGTAATATGGTCTATAATGCTTTATTTTCGGGCTTTTTGTCATTTTTGTTTTTTAT
>PWUO01000071.1 GCA_003562555.1 Dehalococcoidia bacterium | reverse complement strand
CTGGTGAGCTTGCTCTTGCGCAGGTATTCGGTGAGCACGCGGGTGAGTGCTGAGCGAAACCCCGTCAGATGTGTGCCCCCGTCCCGGGTGTTCACACAGTTCGCGAATGAGATCACATTCTCCGCCATACCGTCGTTGTACTGGATCGCGACTTCCACCGAGGACGAATCCGCGACGCCAGAGAGGTAGATGGGGTGTGGATGTATGGGGTTCTTCTCACGGCTCAGTCGACGTACGTAGCTCGCGATGCCGCCCTCGAAGTAGTACGTCCTCTCTTCATCGATGCGGTGGTCCGTCAGATGGATGGTGATGCCCTTATTGAGGAAGGTCATCTCCCTGAGGCGCTGAGAGGTCGTGGTGAAGTCGTAGTTGATGTCGTCGAATATCTCCGAGTCCGCGAGGAAGGTAACCCAGGTACCGGTGGTGTCGCTCTCGCCAATCACGGTGATTTCGCTAATAGGGATGCCGCGAGCATATTCCTGCAGGTGAACCTTACCGTCACGCCGCACCTCAACGCGCATGCGCTGGGAGAGCGCATTGACAACTGATGCACCGACGCCGTGCAGGCCGCTGGAGACGTTGTAAAGGTGGTTGCCGAACTTGCCGCCCGCGTGCAGCCTCGTCATGACCGCCTCAAGGGCGGTAATGTCCGCCGTGGGCAACAGTTCTACCGGGATGCCCCGGCCGTTGTCCTTGACGGTTATGCTATTGTCTTCATGGATCTCGACGTCTATTCGGTCGCAGTATCCTGCAAGCGCCTCATCGATACTGTTGTAGACGATCTCGTACAGCAGGTGCTGCAGTCCTTCGAACCCGGTTCCTCCGATGTACATCCCCGGGCGCAGACGGACCGCTTCGATCTCGTCAAGGATCTGTATATCGCTTGAGGTGTATTCTCGTCGGCGGGTAATCTCGTTGTCGGTGGTAGACATGCGCAGGTCGTCCTCGTCGATCACAGGAGTTTGTTCAGTCCAAAAAGCAGGCGGCCGCCACCAGAGTCAAGGAAGCTGCAGGGTGACAGCACCGTAGCTGGCGACACACGAGAAGTATATCACACGGAACCCCTTGCAGCTACGAATGTCCAGGTCCGATCTCGATCAGCACCTTCGGAGATGGTCGGAGAGCGAGGCCCGCGGCACGGTGGCCTGCACATTGGCCGTCATGTCTCGTACCATGGCCTCGTTCCGCGCAACCTCGTCGTCACCCAGTATGACCGTGTAGCGCACACCAAGTGAGTTGGCCTGGCGGAGCTGCGACTTGAGGCTCTTGCCTCCTGTGGACGCGATCACACCGATCTGCAGGTCCCTCAGTTCGCGACTAAGCGTGACTGCCGCGAGCCGGGCGGCGTCACCCAGGTGCGCGATGTAGACTGCGGGGCCTCCGAGAGGAGGAGCTTCGATTCCCTGTTCCTTCAGGTTGAGGATGATGCGTTCGATACCCGTCGCAAAACCAACGCCTGGAGTAGATCTTCCCCCGATCTGCTCTATCAGGCCGTCGTATCTGCCTCCGCCGACGATGGCGCTCTGGCCACCTTCACGCTTGGGCAGGATTTCGAACACCGTCCTCGTGTAGTAATCAAGCCCTCGGACCAGCTTGTGATTGAACGTGAACCCGATGCCCAGCACCTGCAACTGCTCCTGCACCTCGCGGAAATGCACCTCACAGTCCGGGCACAGATGCTCTGAGATACGAGGCGCCTCGTCGGCGAACGTCCGACACACGGGCTCCTTGCAGTCCAGGAGACGAAGGGGATTGCGAACCATTCTCACGCGGCAGTCGTCGCACACCTCGCTGGAGATCGCCTCGTAGTGTGTGCGCAGGAGTTCGACGTACTGAGGCTGGCACTGGCGGCAGCCGATACTGTTGAGAAGTACGGTCAACTGACGCAGCCCCAGGGACGTGAGAAAACCTATCGCCAACTCGATGACCTCGACATCGAGACTGGCGGATGGGTCACCAAGGGCTTCGCAGCCGAACTGGTGATGCTGTCGATACCGACCGGCCTGCGGCCGTTCGTATCGAAACGTCGGACCCAGGTAGTACAGCCGAACCGGTTGAGGCAGGTTGGACATGCCGTGCTCGACGTACGCACGGCAGACCGGGGCAGTGTTCTCAGCCCGCAGCGTGAGCTTCTGCCCGCTGCGGTCCTCGAACACGTACATCTCCTTCTCGACGAGGTCTGTGCCTCCTGCGTCGCTTCTCGCGAACAGGCCGTAGTCCTCGAAGACAGGAGTGTCGAGTCGTTCGTAGCCGTACAGTCGACATACTTCGGCAGCGCGCGACTGGACGAAAGCCCAGTACGCCTGTTCCGCCGGAAGTATGTCGACTGTCCCCCTGGGTGCCCTGTACAAAGTCGGTCTGATGCGCTCCTTATCACTGGGTGATTGGGACCCTGCTAGGCCACCGCCTTCATGCCCCTGGCGAGCGCCTCGTAATTCAACTCCAGCCGGTCAGGGGGCAGGCTCTCCTGCAGCTCAGCCTTGATGTCGTCGGCAGTGAGCGTAAGCTGTTCCGTCCCGAGAACCGCGCCGCACATGACGATGTTCATGGCTATTGGCGCCTTCAACTCGAGCGCGATGCTCGTCGCATCGAGGAACCAGGCTTTCTTCGTCAGTGTCGACAACGCGTCCTTGAGCTCGTCGATGTCCGGATACGTGTCCCGGTTCGCTGCGACGCCCGCCGGTACCACCGGGTGCGTGTTGCTGATGCACACGGTATCGGGATTGCCGTACTTCTGCACCATGCGCAGGGTCTCGAGAGGTTCCAGGCCGAGGATAAGGTGGGCCTTGCCCTCGGGAATGAGTGGCCCGTACTCGCGCTTCTGAGAGACTCTCACGCTGCTGAATACCGCTCCGCCACGCTGTGCAGCTCCAAACGTCTCGCCGATAGTGGCGAAGCTGCCTTTCTTGATGTAAGCACTGCCGACCATGCCGGAGAGCAGGATGTTGCCTTGCCCGCCGACGCCACAAATAATCAGGTTCAAGGGATCCGCAGAGATAGCCATTATGCTCGTTCCTCCTTCACGATCGCCTTGCTCGGACACAGGTCGGCGCAGAGTCCGCACTCGGCGCAGAGGGCCTCCAGGATCCTCGCCTTGCCCGAAGCCTTGTCGTATCCCACGCCGGGACACTGCAGTACGCGGTAGCAGAAGCCGCACTTGTCGCCCTTGCACTTCTCCGTCTCCACCCAGACCTTGTAGGGATGCCTCCGCTCCTCGCGCATGCGCTGCAGTTCGCACGCACGGCGCAGGATGAGAACCTTGACACCACCCTCGTCCTTCAGGAGCTCCATCAGCGTGGCAGTCGACGCCTTTGTGTCAAACGCGTCGACGACCTCCACGCGACAGCCGAGAGTGCGGCACAGTTCCTCGGCGCTCACGATCGCTGTGGCATCCTGTGTCGCGGTACGTCCGGTTCCGGCATGGGGCTGGAAGCCCGTCATGGCGGTGATGGAGTTGTCCAGGATGATGGCGACCATGTTGGCGTTGTTGTAGATGGCGTTCACCAGCGGTGTGATGGACGCATGGAAGAAAGTGGAGTCGCCGCAGATGCCTATCACCGGCTGTTTGAAGCCGAATTGCTCCAGCTGTCCGAACCCGCACGCCTCTCCAAGTCCGCCGCCCATGCAGTGCAGCGTGTTGGTGAGCTGGGTGCCGTCCGGGAATGCATCCATCGTGTAGCAGCCGATGTCGCTGGTCACCACCGCGTTACGGCCGTCTCGCTTGATTGCGTTGCCGATGGAGTAGAAGCTGGCCCTGTGTGGACAGCCCGCGCACCAGATGAGGCCCCGATTCACGACCATCTTGCCGGCGATCTCGTCGACCTTGGCCTGGTACTCGGGGTCGCGCGCCACGTACTCGATGCCGAATATCTGGCACAGTGCGGCGATGACCTTGTCCGGGTTGTTCTCTCCCACATAGCTCATGTGCCCGGAGACTCTGCCCAGTATCTCCGGAGGCTCGGCAAGCCTTGCGTCGGCGACTGCCGCCTTGGTGTGAGTCTCGACGTAGGGATCGACCTCCTCGACGATGAGTACGCGCTTCGCCTTGCGAATGTGCGAAACCACCAGCGTGGAGGGGAATGGCCACAGGGTGCCAAGCTTCAGAATGCCGACCTTCCCTTCGAGTCCGAGTTCCTCGATGGCATCGCGGGAACACGGTGCGCCGCTGCCGCAGCAGACGATGAGCAGGTCCGGGTTCTCGGGCCCCTCATACGCATTGAATGGCGATTCCTCGAAGCGTTCCCGGATCTTGGCCATCTTCTCAACCAGGATGGCGTGTTTGGGAGGCGCGATGTAGGGAGTGAACATCTTCGTCCGGTCGTACTTCGCCTTTCGGTCCGCCTTCTTGTACTGACCAACCTTTACCCGACCGCGTGCGTGTGCCAGCCGAGTGTAGTCCCGAAGCCAGCAGAAGATTCCGAACTCCTCGGAGAGATCGAAGAGGTATTTGGTCATCTCGTACGCTTCCTGGAAGTTGGAGGGCTCGAGCAGTGGCGCGTTGGCCATCTGCGCCACCCAGCGGGTATCTTCTTCGTCGCCGCTGGCGTGCGACTGCGGGTCGTCCGCAACCACCACCAGCATCGCTCCGTTCTGGTCTCCGAGCGTCGCCAGATTAATGTGCTGCAACGTGTCCATCGCCACGTTCAGCCCGGCGTTTTTCATCGAGGTTATGGTCCGGAGTCCGGCGTACGCGGCGGAAAGCGCCGCCTCAGTTGCCACTTTCTCGTTGCTGGACCATTCTGCATGCAGTCCCGCGTCCTTCGCCGCCTGTGCGAAGTTCGTCAGGATCTCCGTTGATGGAGTGCCGGGATAGGCAGCGCAGTACTGCACGCCTGCCTCGAGCGCCCCCCGGGCGATGGCCTCGTTCCCCTGGAGCAGGTAGTACGAGCCAGGTGCAAGCTTAGCCAGATTTGGCATGTTGTCCCCCTAATCCTATCTTGTGATACGCATATCTGCCGCGCGCCGCAGTGCGCGCGGACTACTCAAAAGATACAGAGACCGAACCGATCCGGTCGAACGTTGCCCGGAGGCTGGAGCCGGCCTCGACGTTGACAGCCTGCACGAAGCTTCCAGACATAACAAACTCACCCTTCTTGAGGGAGATGCCGTACTCGGTGAGCTTGTTGGCCAGCCATGCGACCGACTGGGCAGGGTTGCCGAGCACCGCCGCTCCCGCGGCCGTACTTACCAGAGAGCCATTCTTCTCAAGCACGAGGCCTACGTAGCGCAGATCGATATCCGTTATCGGCGTCAGTTTGCCCCCCAGAATCATCAATGCGGCCGACGCGTTATCGGAGATGGAATCCTTGACGGTGATCTTCCAGTCCTTATAGCGACTGTCAATCACCTCGAATGCGGGAAGGACTCCTTCGGTGGCCTCCAAGACGTTGGCGACGGTGATGCCGGGTCCCTTGAGGTCTTCCTTGAGAAGGAACGCAAGTTCGGGCTCGATCTTCGGGAGGATGAGGCTGCTCATAGGGATTGGAGCCCCTTCGCGGGCCACCATCCTGTCGACAATCATGCCGTAATCCGGCTCCCGGATGTTCATCTGGTCCTGCATCGCTTTGCTGGTCAGGCCGATCTTCTTGCCGACGATAACCGCCCCGGACTTGACAAGCGTGTCGAACGTCTTGAGCTGGATCGCATACGCGTCCTCATAGGAGACGTCCGGGAACCGCTCGGTGAGTGCCACTACAGGACAGCACGACTTCTCGGCTTCGATGAGCTCGCCTGATACCTGGGCGATCTGCTCCTTGCTCAGCGGCATAAGGCCTCCTTCGTGGCGTTCGTTGCCACATACGATTGCAGCCGGCGCTATTGTACCAGACTTGCGGTTCACTCATCGAGAAAACGACGACCGCCAGCGGCTCACGCAGGCGCCACGTCTGCAGAGGGAGAGGGTCGCGGGCGACCCGTGCGCCCGCGACCCGTGCTCTGTGTGTTCTCTCAGCAGGCCGGTGCCATGGCGGGGAAATACTGCACCGTGCCGTCCGGGACGATGGCCACCTTGGCCTTCTGTCCGTACGCAGCCTTAAGCTGCTCCAGCGTCTCGGGCCAGGATCGGGTGAAGTTGACCATTTCGTACGGCGCAAGCCAGTCGGCGCCGACGAAGTCCGGATAGGGCTGCATCACGGTCAGGCGCTTCGTGTTGACGGGGAGTTGGGTCTTTGGCCTGAATGCGCGCCCGCCGATGTTCGTGCCGAAGCTCCGGCTCCAGTAGTGATTGATCTGTCCCTCAGGAGTGATGACGAGAAGGACCAGGTCACCGCCGCTCTTCTTGAGCATCGGGGAGGTCACCGCAGGCGCCAGCAGCATCTCATCAGCCTTGGAGAAGCAGTTGGCTATGACGATGTCGCAATCCTCGGCCGGATCCGTCGCCCAGTACTCCCGGGCCACCTTGACGCCTTCGATGTGCTCGTCCACGACATCGCCGACGAACAGGTGGGTTACCTTCCGGTCGAAGTTGTAGATACAGTCCACCTTCACATCAAGGCCGGCCATGCGCGCCGCATCGTTCATGTCCTGCTTCAGAACGTTGCCTTCGTATTTGCCGATGCCAGCGGTGGGGTGCGGGAAGAGCCTCGTGTGATTCAGGTCGATGGTCGTGATGGACGCAACGCCCGGCAGGATTATCTTGCTGCCGCCGCCGAACCCGCTGAACGGATGTGGCACGATTGCGCCGATGCCGATCTTATAATCGCAGCGCATCACTTCGGCGTTGAACTGCATAGGGATTCCCTGTGGGCTGGGGCCCACCGAGGTGCAGTTCTCATAGGGATTGTGGTTGTACACCGGGAACCGCGCCATGACGTCCTTGCCCAGCTTCTTGGTGAAATCAATGCCGTTCATCGACCCGTGCGCGCCGATCGCGGCGATGAAGCGTATCTGGTTGTCCTTGATGCCGGCCGCCGCGAGCTCCTCGAGCACGTAGGGGATTATGTCCGCGCTGGGAGTTGCCCTCGACATGTCGTCGAAGAGGATGCAGACCTCCTTCTTCCCCTTCGCTCCTTCCCTGATGGGAGGCGTGCCGATCGGGTTCGCAAAGGCCTTGCGGAAGCCCGCGTCATCCAGCGCCGGCGTACCGTCGCCCCGGTGTCTGAGGACGGTTACGTCCCATGTCTCCGGGAGGTCGATTTCGAGTTCCGTATCACCGTACCATGCGAGTATAGGCAGGGTTAACTTGTTTGTGTCGCTCATGCTTCCTCCTGTTACTACATGCGTGATTGCTATGCGAGAGGGCCGACGAGGAATAGTCCGTTATCTCTGTCCTGCCCGAGGATCTCCGACTTCGTCTGTCTGCCGGAGGCCACCTCGAGCGCCTCAGCGTAAAGCTCGGCTCCAATCTCTGCGATATGTTCCTTGCGGGCCAGATCTACGTAGAAGTCGATGTTGTCCTTCATCTTCTCGTAGCTCGGTCCGTTGGCGGTTACCTTGATTACGGGAACGAACGGAGAGCCCAGGGGCGTACCCCGTCCCGTGGAGAAGAACATGACTGTAGCTCCCGCAGCTGCCATTGCGGTGAGCGAGGGCGCATCGAACCCGGGGCCATCGACAATCGACAGGCCGCTCTTCGTCGGTCGCTCCCCATACTCATAGATCTCCTGGATCGGCTCGCTGCCGCCCTTGGATATCGCGCCGAGAGATTTCTCCTCGATCGTGGTGAGCCCTCCCTGGATGTTGCCCTTGGTCGGGTTCGTGCCGCGCATATCGACGCCCTTCTCGAGGAAGCGCTCTTCGTAGCGGCGAACGAGGTCGATGATCTGCTGACCTACCTCTGGAGTCACCGCCCGCCGGGCCAGCAGGTGTTCGGCGCCGATGAACTCGGTCGTCTCACTGAACACGGCCTTGCCGCCCTTCCTGACGAGGAGGTCGAACGCAGCGCCGATAGCCGGGTTTCCGCCCAATCCGGACGTGGTATCGGACCCTCCGCATTCCGCACCGAACATGAGCTTCGAGTCGTCGAACTGCTGTCGACTGATGCGAGTGGCGTCGCTCACCATCTGCCTCGCGACACGCGTCGCCTTCTCCGTGGTTGCGATCGTTCCGCCAACCTCCTGGATGACGAACTTCTCCACAGGCTTGCCGGCTGCCGCGATCTTCTCGGCGATGCCGTCGATGTCGATCGGATCGCAGCCGAGACTGATGAGAATCGCGGCGGCCACGTTCGGATTCAAGGCCAGGTTCGTTAGCGTCCGGTTCGCCATCTCGAGGTCCGAAGGCGTCAGGGCACAGCCCTGCTGGTGCAGGAACGGCACGGAGCCCTTCACGTTGTCGCTCACCTGCCGGGCGGTTGCCGTCGCACACACCACCGTTGGAATTATGGCCACGTGATTGCGTGTGCCGACAGAACCGCCTGGGCGTGGATATCCCCAGAAGCTCATTTCGAGGCCCCTGTTCTCACGTCGCCTCGGCCTCGTGTGCTTGCGACATTGTGCACGTGTACGTGCTCGCCTGGCGTGATGTCCTTCGACGCTTCGCCAATCACCTCGCCGTACTTGAGGATGGGCGTGCCTGCCTTGATGTCGACCAGGCTGAACTTGTGGCCAAACTGGATGGGGTTCACCAGCGAGATGGTGACCGGATTCTTGTCCACCTCGACTTCTACGTTATCACCGGCATTCAGATCAGTGAGCGCGGTGGCCACGTTATCCTTGCCGTTCAGTACAATAGCCTTCCTCTCCATATGTCTCCTTTCGAGCAAGCGTTATGTGTTACAACAGCCACAGCATTATATCATTCACGTTGGTTCCGGTTGGGCCTGTGACGTTGAGAAACCGCTCTCCGCTGCGACGCTCAAGCTCCTTGAAGAATCCGTACGAGTCGAACGAGTGCAGATACTCTTCAGGAAGGAGGTCGTGTTCAAGTGCCAGCTGGACCGTAGTGCCATCGACGACTGCGCCTGCGGCCGGCGCGGTGCCATCGATCCCGTCCGTGCCCGATGCCAGGATGGTCCAATCGCGACCGGCAATCCTCATTGCCGCAAGGAGCGCGTAGTGCAACATGCGTCCCCCGGTACCGCCGGCACCGGGAGGAACCGAGACGGTGGGCTCTCCCCCGAACAGGAGCAGCGTGCCGCGTCCGGGGGAGGCAGCGAGCGTGGTTGCAAGAGAGAAATGATGGTCGACGGCCTCGTCAACCGGCCCGAGCACTGGGGACTCCTCAACATGCAGGTTGGACGCGAGCGATGAGTATTGTGGCGAGGCCAGAAGATGGCTCAGAGACCTGAGCAGCACTGCATTCGACGCGACGATTACGGTGTGGGTTCTCGGAGTGAGTTGTTCTGACCATAACGCAGCCCTGTGTGGCTCACGCGGGTCGCCCTTGATCAAATGGGACTGGCATGCCTCGGGGATTCGTCCCCACAGGCCATGCTGTTCGAGCACCTTGATTGCATCAGCACACGTCGTGGGGTCCGGCACAGTGGGACCCGACGCGATGCTGGAGAGGTCATCACCTATTACGTCCGAGAGGACGAGGGTTACGAACATCGCCTCTGGCGCCGCCATCCGCAACCGTCCACCCTTGACTTGTGAAAGGTGCTTGCGCACCGTGTTGATCTCCTGGATGGTAGCTCCACCAGTGACCAGCACACGGTTCGTGGCCCCGAAGTCATCCAAAGATATCCCCTCACCGGGGAGCGTCAGCAGCGATGAGCCTCCTCCCGAGATCACCGCGATGACCAGGTCGCCCGCCGTCGCGTGGGAGATGAGGTCGAGTGCAGCGCGGGCACCATCAACGCTCGCCTGGTTGGGGTGCGGATGATCCGCTGCGTAGAGAGTTACTCCAGGTATTGACGCTGAGGCCTGGTCTCGATAGACGTTTACCGTACCCCCTGCGAACTTCGACCAGAGCCCTGCGTCCTCCTGCAGCGTGTCCACAACCCCCCGCGCCATGGGAACGCCTGCTTTGCCCGCCCCTACCAGGTAGATACGGGAGATCTCCGGAACAGCGATGCGGCGATCTCCTATCACCAGGGAGGTGTCCTGCGCAGACCATTGCAGCGTGGAACGTGTGGCGGCGTAGGCGTCCGCGAGAGGAAGGACAACGTCCTTGAAGAGGGAGAGGAGCTTATCTCTACTGCTGCCTTCCTGCATGCCCGGGACTCACAATTCCCCGAACGGGGTAGCTGTGGCTCATCCAGGCGCATTGCAGGACCGACCTGTGATGAGACGAGCTTTCACAAGTATACCATCAGGCGCACTTCAGTGGCAGAAGGGGACCCCCGGACTTCAGTGGCCGGGCGCAAACCGTAATTGAGCGACCGCTACATACAGACTGCACAAGTCTCTACAAGGATTCGTACGCTGCTGCTTGACTCGTTGCCGTGCAGATCTCTGACCTGGAGCAGGATTGTGACCCAGCCACCACTCGAGGGTGCCTGCCACACGGCGCGAGGCCCGTCAGCGATGATCGTTCCCGCATCGGCGGCCCAGAGGTAGAGATAGGATGCCTCTTCGTCATCAACGATCGCCTCAATGGTGCAGGATCTTTCCTTGTAGATTCGCCACGACAGTCCGTACCGCATGAACTGTCCATGGTCGGCGGTGAGTGTGAATCCGTATATGGGAGGAGGCTCTGCCTTGTTCACCGTGATGGGAATCGCGACTTCGTCCATACCACCGAAAGGGTCTTCGACGGTGACCGTGATCCAGTGTGTCCCCAGCGAATCGGGGGCAATCCAAATCGAGGACGGACCTTCACCAAACACCTCGCCTTCTGTCGCAGACCATCGGTAGGAGAGGGCGTCGCCGTCAGGATCCTCCGCCTCACATCGCAGCAGGACTCGCGTGCCTGGCACAAACCAGTCAATCTCACCGACGACGTCTGGCTTCACCATCATTATCTCCGGAGGACGGTTCGCATACACGCGGAGCGCCAGAGAACTCGAAACGGCGTTGTTCTGGCTGTCACTAACGGTGACGAACACGCGGTAAAGGCCGTCCGTCTCGGGCGCTATCCATTCAACCTGTTCCCCCGCGCCGATGATCTCACCGTCGCTGGTCGACCACGCGTAGGTCAGCGTGTCACCCTCTGGATGAATTGCTTCGCAGGAAATGATTGCCGTCTCAAGGGGCAGTATCCGGCCATCTGAGGAGACTAGGCGGATAATTTCTGGCGGAGGGCTGGGAGTGGGCGCAGTAGAGTCTGGAGTGTCGTACTGCGGCGGGACGGGCGCACAGCCGCTGGTTAACCCTCCCGGCACCACCGCAGTCAGCAGTACGACAATGATGGCAACGGCGGGCGCCAGCTTCTCGACGCGACCGGCCAACCGGGCTGCCCGAAGTCTCCAGTGATCACTCACGTGCACCACTCCACTCCGTATGCCTGAGACGCTTATTCATGGGGTTGTTACATGCAGGGGAGGCACGTCTCGACACTTACGAG
>PWUO01000245.1 GCA_003562555.1 Dehalococcoidia bacterium | reverse complement strand
CCCGGCACCAAGCGTCTTGCCCAGAGAGCGGTTTCAGAGGAGGGTCCATGCGGTTATCCGGAAAACTAGTCGTTCTTCGAGATGACAGACGAGATGCTGATGATGAGGATCTCTTCCGATGGCTGAACCTTGAAGAGTGGCAATACTATGACGAGCCCGACCAGCCGTTCAGACTCGTGACTCGGGAGGAATTCGAACATGACCTCACAGAGCGTTGGCGCCATCCTGCGGCACAACCGCCCACCAGTCACCAGTGGCAAATCGACTGCCACGGAAGCCGCCACATCGGCTGGGGCAACTACTACCACCTCGATGAGCAGGCGCAGAAGGCCTATGTAGGCATCTGCCTCCCTGAAGAGGAGGTGTGGGAACATGGTTACGGCACGGAGGCTGTGCGTCTGGTCGTTGATTATCTGTTCCGCAAGATGAATCTAAAGGAAGTCAGAACAGCTACGTGGACGGGCAACAAACGGATGATGCGCTGTGCAGAGAAGAGTGGTTTCCAGGTAGCGGCACGGATGCCTCACTCAGCTAAGTGCTCTGTTCGAGGTGCACTTCTGGAACGGATAGAATTCTCTATCTCTCGTGAGGAGTGGTTGGCTCAGGAAGGGGGACGGAGATGAACCCGCGCTCGGGGATGGCGGTTTGGAGGCTCTGCGATAACGCTCGAAACGGAGGTGTCCAATGGGGATTACACTGATACGGAACGGTACGCTCATCGACGGCACGGGTGGTCCGCCGTTGCCCGATGCCGGTGTGCTCATCAAGAAGAAGCACATCCAGGCAGTCGGCCCGGCCGATAGCCTGAGCGCCAACGATTCGCCCGCCAGCGAGATCGACGCCGGCGGCGGCTACATCCTGCCCGGCCTCATCGACACTCACGTGCATCTGACCTTTGAGGGCATCGACATCGCACGTGACATGGCAGAACCGTTTTCGCTACGCTTCTACAGTTCGGTCGAATACATGCGCCGGACGCTGGAGGCCGGTATCACGAGCGTGCGCGATGCAGGCGGAGCGGACGCCGGCATGAAGCATGCCGTGGAGACGGGCGTGGTGCCGGGGCCCCGGATGCAGATCAGCATTACACCTATCTCCATCACGGGCGGACACGGAGACTTCTGGATGCTGTCCGGCAATGAGTTCCGGCTATTCCAGCCCCATCCCGGCCTTCCCGACGGCAGGTGCGACGGCGTGGACGGAGTTCGCCTCAAGGTGCGCGAAGTGCTCCGCGCGGGAGCCGAGGTCATCAAGATCTGCGCCACGGGTGGCGTAATGAGCCCCACCGACCGTCCGGACTTCACGCAGTTCTCGCCTGAAGAGCTTGCTGTGATCGTTCGCGAGGCCGCCTTCAGGGGAGATATCAAGGTTATGGCCCATGCGCAGGGAAGCGAGGGGATCAAGAATGCCGTACGGGCCGGTATCCACTCCATTGAGCACGGGGTCTACCTCGATGACGAGGCGATCGACCTCATGCTGGAACGGGGCACGTTTCTGGTGCCGACCATGATAGCGCCGCTGGCGGTCCTGGAGATCGGCGAGGAAGGCGGTATGGCCGACTACGCAGTGCGGAAGGCACGCGGCGTGGTAGAGGCACAGCGCCACAGCCTTAGTCGGGCGTATAGAGCGGGGGTGAAGATCGCCATGGGCACCGACGCCGGCGTCCTGCGGCACGGCGCCAATCTGCGTGAGCTGGGCCTGCTAGTCGAAGCGGGAATGACCCCTATGGAGGCAATCGTCGCCGCAACCAGGACCGCGGCCGAGTGTTTGGAATGGCAGGACCGGGTGGGCACAGTCGAAGCCGGCAAGCTGGCCGACATCGTTATTACGAGGACAGACCCCTTGCGGGACATACGATCGCTGGAGGATACCGACAACATCCTGGTCGTGATCAAAGACGGCGAGATGGTCAAGGACCGCCTCAAACAGGCGCGATAAGGCCCCATTATCGGATGAACGAAGAGGCACTGGCAGAACGCCACATGAAACACACGCTGAGACTGGCCGCCGGGGCGCTTGAGCTCGGTGAACTCCCCATCGCTGCCATCGTCGTGCTCGGTGACCGGGTGATCGGGAGCGCCACCACTGCCGAGCAACGAGAACAACGTCTCCTTGTGCATGCCGAGCTAGCGGCACTGGAACAGGCAGACAGGCTGGGACTCTCGCTTGCCGAACGATGCAGCGCCAGGCTGTTCACCAATCTCGAGCCCTGCTTGATGTGCCTGGGGGCGGCGATGTCATTCTTCCTGGGCGGGATCCACTACGCGCTCGAGTCCCCGGCGGATGGGGCCGTCAGCATGGTCCGGGCATGGGTTAGAGCAGAGGGCGACATGCCGCAGTATCGTCTGCCGGAGATAACAGGCGGGCTGCTACGAGAGGAAAGCATCAGGCTTTTCGAGAAGTACGTGCTGTCACAGGGGCCCGGACCGATGAGAGACTGGGCCCGGACCCTGGCGCAGATCGACAGGAACTGGTGAGCCCCGTGCGCACGGTATCCTTGTAATGAGTATGAGCTAAAGGAGGACAGAACATGAAACCTGAATTCGTCAAGAAACCGGAGATGACCCTGGTGGGGCTGGTCGGCTGCGCACCGGAGGTAGGCAGCCTAGACATCGGCGGGCTGTGGCAGCGCTTCGAGGATAAACACAGCCGGAGCATCAAGCATGAAGTCGAAGGCAAGGGTTACGAGATACACATCGAGGAGGAGACCGCACCACCCATGCACTTCTGCCTGGTGGGTGTGGAAGTCAGCAAGATCGAGGACCTGCCGGTAGAGCTGTTCGCCAAGGTCCTTCCTGCCTGCGAGTACGCGGTGTTCACCCACCAGTTCAAGGACGGTAGTTTCGGCCATGCATTCAAAGCAGTCAATGAGTGGCTCGAAGGCTCGGACTACACTGCGGCCTACCAGTTCGACGTACAGTGCTACGACGCACGTTTCAAGAGTCCCGAAGACCCCGAGTCTATCATAGAGATATGGGT
>PWUO01000125.1 GCA_003562555.1 Dehalococcoidia bacterium | reverse complement strand
TCTGTTTTCTCGATCTTTCCGGTTATTGCTTGGGAATTGCCAGAAACAAGAACATGATCAATAACAGCAATGTATTCTATTTCATCAAAAACTTTTATGGAAATCATGTCACCGGCTTTTATGGAGGAGATCTTAAAAATAACCTGGTTAAGCTTGACTTTAGCAATCCTGGTGGCTGTGGATGTAAGCGGGTCGCCGTCAAGGCTTTTATTGCCATGCCTAAGGAGATAGGCATCCCTGCTGATTTCTTCCAGGCTAATTATTAATGGTAAAGCGGGCTTTTTCGGACCTGAGGTTGGTGTGGATTCTTCTTCAATTTGAAGCTCCACATGATTATTGTCGTCATTATTTTTAATTTCTTCAGCTTTGCTATTATTAATATTCGGCGAATCAATCATATTGTTTGCCTCATCATGGGTATAATAATAGGAATAAAAAATATTCATTCGACGTGCTTTTTATAAATACCTCTATTTCGGGTATCTTTTTCCGCTAAATAATTGTTAGTAAATAATTGTTAAGGGGGCGGGGTTGCTCTTAGAAGCAATTGTTTTTTGGACCAATAAGTGGAGTTTGCACAGAACAGCTAATTAACCTTTCGAGTTTGTTCAGCCCTAAAATAAATACTTGGACGTCACGGTAGTCCAGAGCTTATAAATGGCAATAACTGCCGAACAGGTTAAGCCAGAGCGGCTGGAAATTGCTTGACCAAGCTCTTGGACAAGCAGATTGCTATGATATTCCTGCGATTTGCCGATCTTATGCATCTCATCAGCCCTATCAATCTTAAATGTATTGTCTTCGTTTTTTAGGGGTTTTTTCTTAAATTGGCTTGACAGACGCGATAATTACTACTATTCTAATTATAGTATAAAATATGAATATTAACTACATTGCAAATTCAAAAACATTGTTCTTCCAAAGATTGTGACCAAATGATACATCAGCTATAACACTACATACATGAAGCAGTCTTTCATCATTTCATTGTTTAAATTACTTTTATCATGCCAGGTGACATGTAATTTTGTAGTTTTAAGTTAGAAAATATGTGAATTAAATCACATTTTTAATGTTGATAAAGAAGGTTGGTGATACCACACTTTATTAAGAGTTTAATCTAGCTTTGCAAGGGAAAACCATTTAACAATTAGGAGGGAGAGCATGTTGATGAGTAAGAAGTTGTTGTTAACTTTTATTGTGATTGTTATTGCTTCTGTATTGTTACTACAACCAGTGTTAGCTGAAAACAGTCCTGCGACAGTTGAAAAAGTCGAGCTATCAGCAGACCCGGAAGGATCGCAGCAGCAGGGCGAGTATGTTCACTTTCACGCCGAAGTGACCGAAGGCAACGAAGATGCCGAGTTTGCCTTTTACTACCGGCTTCCGGGAGGTAACCCGGTCATGGTCAGGGGCTATGATGAAGACCCTAACTGGTCAGGGAAAACCAACTACGTAGGTGCGGTTGAAATCGGGGTAACCGCCCGGGCGGTAGGATCAAATCAAGCCTACGAAGCTTTAGATATTATTAATTACAGGATTGATTTTGGCGGCACGGTGGATCGCGTTTACCTTTCAGCTAACCCCGGTGGCATGCAGGCCAAAGGCGAAGAGGTAACCTTTACTGCCCATGTGGAGGAAGGAAACAGGGCTGCAGAGTTTGCCTTTTACTATCGCCTGCCAGGTGGCAGCCCGGTTAAAGCCCGGGGCTACAGCACCGATAACAGCTGGACAACCAGCACGCAGTATGTGGGCGAAGCCGAAATTGGTGTGCTGGCCAGGGCTATCGGTTCCAGCGCTTTTGACGAAGCCCGCCATATCATCGACTATAGAATAGTAGAAGAAGCCCCGGAGATGGCAACTGTATCCGGCAAAGCAGTTGATGTTACTACAGGGGAACCGGTTGAAGGTGCATGGGTCTCATTTTATAACCTGCGCGGTGGCTATGAAGCAAATCATACCGAAACCGACAGTGCAGGCAACTTTTCTGCCGCTGTGCCGAGCGAAGCTGGTCAAAATGAGTACCATATCTGGTTTGGCCACGACGAGTATATACATTTTGCGCTCGAAGTAACTATTACTGAAGATGTTAACTTTGACCCGGTGGACTTTTATCCGGAAGAGATGGGTGCAACCGTAACCGGTAAGGTTACAGACGCTGACAGCGGTGACCTTTTGGACACGGTGTGGGTTGATGCAAGATTAACAGGCACAGACTACTTTAATAATTATGATCCGAATCATCACCAGGTTGAAGGAGATGACAATTACGAACTCTTTATTCCGGAAGGTGAATACACCTTAACCTTCCATAGCGACGGCTACATGGAACATAGTGAAGAAGTTAGCGTAGAAGCCGGAGAAACTATCAACCTTGATGTTCAGTTAACAGCCTGGGGTCCGCATTTCACAGTTAACCCCCGCTGGAATGATATGTGGGGCGGTGGTTGGCCTGAAAATACTGAGCTAACTCTAACCATTGGCGATCCAGGCTCCCCTGATTGGGAAGGGAGTTTTGAAACAGAGGAATGGGGCGATTTCTACTATGGCATTTATGACGAGCATGACATTCAATTCGGCGATCTGGTAACTGTTACCGATGGTGAGTTAACTCGTTCCCTGGAAGTTGAGTATCTTATCATTACTGACGTCGACTTTGATAATAACCTGGTTTATGGTAGAGCCTCTCCGGGAAGAACAGACATCTATGTTAGTGTGGCACCGGAAAATGACTGGGATAACCTAACCTATCAAACTGTTGCCGCTGACCAAGACGGTAACTTTTTGGCCGATTTTTCGGGTGTCATTGACTTCGACGAAGCCTACATGGTTGAAGTTGTAGTTTACAATGAGCAGCATAATGGTACTTACAACAGGTGGCAAGAAGTTCTGTACCGCATCAGTGTAGAGCCTGCGACTGATCACTTATCTTTACATGGCTGGCAGTCAGAGGAGAACATTACTGTTGACATTGTTGGTGG
>PWUO01000140.1 GCA_003562555.1 Dehalococcoidia bacterium | reverse complement strand
TCAGGTACGCCTCTCTCCCCTGGTCCTGCAAATCCGCCCGCACCATCATCCCCACGAGCTCGCCAAACTTCACCTGCGGCTCCCACCCAAGTTTCTCCTTCGCCTTGGAGGGGTCACCCGGCAGCAGCTCCACCTCCGCCGGCCGAAAGGAGCGCGGGTCAATCCGAACGCGCATCTCGCCGGTGGCGGCGACGAAGTCGTCCGCCTCATCCGCCTGGAGGATCCGCCACATCGCCTCCACGAAGTCGCCGGCATATCCCCAGTCGCGCTTGGCGTCCAGGTTTCCCAGGTAGATGGTCTCCTGGAGCCCCAGCTTGATCCGGGCGACGGCCCGGGTGATCTTCCGCGTGACAAAGGTCTCGCCCCGGATGGGGCTCTCGTGGTTGAACAGTATTCCGTTCGAGGCAAAGATGCCGTAGCTCTCCCTGTAGTTCACGGTGATCCAGTAGGCGTAGAGCTTGGCTGCGGCGTAGGGGCTCCGCGGGTAGAAGGGAGTGGTCTCGTTCTGCGGGGTCTCCTGGATGATCCGGATGAGGTTGGTGCTGTCGGTGAGGTCACCGTAGTGCATGAAGAAGCGCAGTCTCTTCGTGCGGATCGCCGTAGAGGTGGTCTACACGGTCGGTATTGAAGAGAGAAGACCGAGTTTACTCCATTCACGACGTACCCTTTGTCCGGTAGCAGCTGAGCAAGGCAGGCGCCGTCCTGGCCGGTGATTCGTAGCGGTACGTTAGGAGGGGAGGTCCGGCGTGCCCATGCCCGCCTGCGAGGTGACGGCTACAGATTAGCCTCGTGATGATGTCTTCTCGTACTGAACGGACTCGACGTCGTGAAACCGCTTGGAGGCGTCGAGGACTTCGATGGAGACCAGTGAACCTTGGGCGTCGTAGTCCATAACCACACCCTGATGAGGTTCGTCGCTATCGTGGATTTCGCGATCCAGTTGATAGACGATTGTGATGGCATCCACATCTTCGTCGTAGCGAATTCTCATGGCGTGTCCCTCCAGTACTTCCCGATCTTACTCGTCAGATATCCGGTGACGACCACGCGCCTTGGCGGATCTGCGAGCACCTGCCGGGCCATTTCGAGGTCAATCCCGCGTCTGCCAAACTCATAACGGGCATGATCAGAGAACTCGCAATCACTGCCGCCGTAATCAGATCCGCTCATCGTCTATTGTCGGGCGTGGTCCGGGTGCGCTTCTCCTGAGGCTTGAACCCATGCGTTCAGGCGTGGGAAGGGTGCGGATGGTGCGACTGAGAACTCGACTTGTAAGGAATCTCACATCAGACACTTGACAGTGCTTTCCGTCCGTACGTAGAGAGTGGCCGTTGCGGCTACCGCCAGCGCGACAGATTCACGTAGTATACGGGGAACGGAAAGCCCCAAACCTGCTCGGAAAGCTCCCGGAAGGAGAACCCGGTATCCAGGCGCCATCGGCACCGCATTACCCCGATCTGGGCAAGCGGATACGCGTTGCGGAATCCCAGTGTAATGACCAGTGGCGTTGCTGTCTCGAGCGTCAGGTGTGCTCCGGTGCCAAGAAGCCATGCATCGAGACTACCCAACGATCTGAGTGGAATCTGCTGCGACAACGCCCAGGCAATCGATGAGTTTCGGAACGTGCCGTCGCGTAGCACACTCAGAGCGGCGGTACCCGCGGAGAGGTCAAACTGCACCTCGTCGGTCGAGTTCTGCGCGTCAAAGACTGAGTGGACGTGTCGCACAGCGAGGGCCAGCGGAGCGGTTTCGAGCCGATACCTTGCTCTTCCGATCGTTTTTCGAACCGCAACGGCCGGAGCAATCATCACGGAGAGCTCACGTGAGAGAAGTGAGAACAGGCCGGATTCAGGATAACCGGCACTGCCAACGTAGGCACGAAAGGTCCGGTCGAGCGTATCCCGGTCGACCGGCAATGTGACGGACAGCTCTGCGAGTGCTCCCAGATCAAACGCCGCCCCTGCAAACCAGACATCGTCTTGACGCGCATGTGCGCACAGACCGAGGTAGACAGCGCCATGGGTCAAGTCCGGAAAGGCGGTCTGCACGGCAGCGACTTCGCCGGATGCGGTCAGAAACAGGTCTATTGTCGATTGGTCCCTTCTGATCGCGACTCGAGACTGACTACCATATCCGAGGCCGCTCTCATTCACGCGGTCGATGAGAAGCACATAGGGGTCAAGCCGTCCAGTCAGGACGCACAGAGTCTGTGGTGCAGCCCCTGCCAGGAAGAACGAGTGTGACGTGAGGAAGGTGATGCCGCCCGGCATGGAGAGACCTTCGGATGGCCCATGCCGCGTAGGCACATCAGTAGCTGCCCCGTACCCCGGTCGGATGGAGAGGAACACCGTGAACGCCACAAGGAGAAAACGAGGGACCACCCTACGGCTCGGCGAGTTGGCTCATTGTCTTGAAACCCAGGCCAAGGGCAACTGCTTCAGAAAGGATCGCCTCCAGTCTCGCGAGGGGAACTGCCATATCTCGATCAACATCCGGTGTGTCGTGCCCGTAGAGTATAAACGCGTGATCGAGCGCCCGGGCAACTCGCATCGCACGACGGATAGCCGACATCGATATGTGCTCACGGCCGTCGGCGTGAACATCCATGGAAGCCGCCTTGTAGAACCCGGATCGTCCGTACGGTTCTACCGCCCACATCGCGAGAGGCGTGACTCCTCGCAGCACGGTGAACTGATGACGCAACGCTTCGTCTATGGCCGCAGAGTGGTGTCCGTACGGATACGCGAACGAGCTGATCGAGAGGCCCATGTCGCGCAACTGGTTCACTCCCGGCTCGATCTCTCGAGCGATGTACTCGTCGAGGGACAATCCGTCGAAGTACACCATCATCATGGCGTTCCCGTGGTGCGTTCCGTGGAAGCCGATCTCATGCCCACGCGACTCAATCTCAAGAAGCCATTCAACGTCGGAACTGGATAGACGGTGAGGTCTGTCTAGAAAAAAGGTTGCGACTGCGCCGTACTGTT
>PWUO01000169.1 GCA_003562555.1 Dehalococcoidia bacterium | reverse complement strand
TCTCGCAACGTGGCTCGCTAGTTGAGCCAAACCGCTTCCGATTCGACTTCACGTGGATGGGGTCTATCGACAGCGAACGCATCGAGCAGATAGAGCGCTGGGTCAATGAGAAGATACGCGCGAACATTCCGGTTACGAGCCAACACGCTTCCTACGATGAGGCCGTGCAGCAGGGCGCCATCGCTCTGTTCGATGAGAAGTACGGAGAGGATGTCCGCGTCATCGCTATCGGCGAACCCCCCATCAGCGTGGAACTGTGCGGAGGCACGCACGTCAACGCGACAGGCCAGATCGGCACTTTCCTCGTTGTGAGCGAGAGCAGCGTTGGCACCGGACTGCGCAGAATCGAGGCGGTCACCGGGCGTGCTGCGGAGGAGATCGTGAGGTCACGGACCCGGACTATCGAGTCGCTGGCAGGGAAGGTCGGCGCGCCGCCTTCCGAGGTCGAAGAACGAGTCGCCGCTGCACTGGAGGAGACCGAGGTACTCCGGAAGAAGCTGGGCACACTTGAGCGACAGCTTGCGGCATCCACCGTCGAATCGCTCTTAACCCAGGCCACCCGGGTGCAGGGAGTTCCTGTCGTCATCTCACGGGTGGACGGACTCTCGACCAGCGTACTGCGGGAGATGGGCGACTCACTACGTGACCGGCTTGGCGACTCTATCGTCGTCTTCGCGACTGTCGACCATGGCCGTCCGGTGTTCCTTGTCATGGCGTCTGCGAGCCTCACCGGGCGCGGAGTGCACTCGGGTCAGATAGCAATGCGGGCGGCTAAAGTGACGGGAGGTGGTGGCGGCGGCAAACCAACCATGGCGCAGGCAGGAGGCAAGGACGCCCGCAAGCTGGGCGAGGCACTGGAGGAGGCGCGGCGCGCGGTGGAGGAGCAACTGTCGGCGCCGCCAGGCGCGTAACATGCGCTGGATCTGTCTGGACCCCGGGGACAAGCGTACCGGCGTGGCGATCAGCAGTCCGGAAGGGACATTCGCGATCCCGGTAATGGTGCTTGAACACGACCGCCGCGGCGCATCGGCTGCCAGAATCGAGGAGCTGCTTACCGAGCATGGCGCTGGTGGACTGCTGATAGGTCTTCCGCTGCGCATGAACGGTTCGCACTCAACACAGACCTCTGCTGCGCTTTCATTCGCGTTCCGAATCGCGGCACACTTCGGCACAGTTCCTGAGCCTCCTCCCGGTATCGACCTGTCAGGAATAGCGCACGCCTACACTGAAAGGGACGCGTGCCGTGAGCACCGCCGTCCTGTGGTACGCGTGCAACTCTGGGACGAGCGGCTTTCGTCGTGGGATGCACAGAGGTCGGTGAACTCAGGTGCCCGGGAGGGACGTACGCGCCGCGACAGAAGACCCGCGCTGGATGCGCACGCCGCGACCATCATACTGCAAAGCTATCTGGACGCGTCCACCGCAAACGCGGACTATCAGCAGGACTCGAGCACCAGTGATGCATCGTCTTCGGATTCCCGCGATTAGCGTCCGAACATCTGCCGGGCGATCATCCACTTGAGGATTTCGTTGCTCCCCTCGTACACCTCGGGACCCTTGGCCTCACGGTAGATGCGCTCAACCCCATATACTGAATCATCCGCGCCAAGCCGCCTCATAAACCCGTAGCCACCGTGGACTTGCACTGCATCACGGGCGACGTCTCCGGCCACCTGGGTGCCAAAGTACTTGGACATCGACGTCTCGGGCTCGGGAAACTCCTCACCTGCGTCATGACGAAGCGCTGCCTTGTAGTACAGGTCCCGAGCCATGGCAATGTGAGTTGCATGCTCGGCGAACCTGAACTGCCAGTGCTGCATCTCCGCCAGTGCCCTGTTGAACATTCTGCGCGACTTCATGTGATGCACACTGAGGTCAAACGCGGCCTGCGCCATGCCTACCCCGGACGCGGCAACCGCGATACGCCCACGGGTGAGCGCCGCGAGCGCGATCCGCAGACCCTTGCCTTCCTTCCACACCAGGTTGCCAGACGGTACCCAGGCACCATCGAACACGATGTCGGCCGTAAGACACGCGTGCATTCCCAGCTTGCGATCGGGACGTGGTATTGTCACACCCTCCTGCTTCAGGTCGACCACGACCATGCTTAACGCGCCATCGATCGTGCACAATACGCAGGCAAGATCAGCCACAGGCGCGTTGATGATGAAGCGCTTGCGGCCGGTGAGACGCCATCCCCCTTCGGCAGGTATCGCCATAGTTCCGACGCTCGTTGGGCTTACGTCGCTGCCTGCATCGGGTTCGGTGATCGCCACACAGGCGATCTTCTGGCCACTGATGATCGCTGGAAGGTACGTCATCTTGAGCTCATCGGTGGCATACTGCAGCACCCGACCGGAGAGCACGCACTGACAGTCGTAGATGACGGCTATACTGTTGCTGTAGTAGGCGAGTTCCTCCATAACCACCGCCGCCGCAAGCATTGGCGTGGAGAGACCGTCACCGCCCTCATGCGAGCCGTATGGCACGCGGTACAGGCCAAGCTCGGCCATACGGGCGACCAGAGTGGCGGGAAAGCTGGACAAATCCTCGGGCTGCTCCTCCATGGCCGCAACCGCCGGCCCCAACTCACGCTCAGCGAACCGGCGTACCCGATGACGCAGTTCCTGGACCTCCTGCGGCACACTTATGCCGTGAAAGAAGCTCTCTTCGGTCCTGTTGACTGGCAGTTGCATGGGGATACTCCTTCAGAGTTATCAGTTGACTGCGGAGGTCTGTCTGATACCGGGGACACTCAGCGTACGTACTCCTTGCCCAGCACCGCGCGGGCAATCACGCGCTTCTGAATCTCGTTCGCACCTTCGTAGATCTCGGCGACTTTGCAGTCGCGGTAGATCTGCTCGACGCGGAACGTCGACCCATCGGCGCCGAGCCGCGTGATGTAGCCCAGACCACCGAAGATCTGGACTGCGTCACGCGCCATATCGCCCGCGATCTGTGTGCCGTAATACTTCGCCATCGCCATCTCAGGCTCGGGCGCACGCAC
>PWUO01000024.1 GCA_003562555.1 Dehalococcoidia bacterium | reverse complement strand
GCTTGAGTAGACATCAGGAATTAGAACATACACCCTTTGATTCTGTGATCATTGGTGCCGACATAGTATGGAACCACCAAAGCCCCTTATGGGGCGATGATCCAGTCTATTTCGGCCATCATCTCAATTGCAGAAAACTGATTTCCTATGCGGCCAGTTGCGGTCCTCTGTACCTGGATGGACCAATACCTGGTTATGTCACTGATGGCCTGCGTAAATTCCACAAAATTTCGGTACGAGATTACAAGACGGCTCAAATGGTTCACAATGCCATTGGCAAGCCGGTTCCGGTGGTTATGGACCCAACGTTCGATCTAGATCTTTCTCGGCTTCCTGAAGGTCGAACAGCACCCGATGTTCAATACTTTTTTGTCTATGCTATGCCTAAGCTACTTTCAAAAGAAGCTATCGAGGCTATACGTGATTACGCTCACAAACACAGATTGAAGATAGTGGCGGCCTGTTATCGCCAGCCATGGGCTGACAGTAATATTATCGACGCAAACCCATTTGATTGGGTCGAGTTGATCCGGCAAGCCTCTTGCGTTTTCACCAATACCTTCCATGGCACAATTTTCTCGGCAAAACTGAAAAAGAATTTTGCCGTTGAGTTCAACCCTGCCATTGAATCGAAAACCCAGCCGGTTCTTGAAAATCTGGGGCTTCATGATCGCCGGTTTATTCCGTCCAGTGATTTGCCTAAAATATTGGGTTTTCAGAATGATGACCGTAATGTCGCCCGCCTCATTGAAGAATATGCAACACGAAATCGACAGTTTTTGATGCAGGCACTATCCGAGTGACAGCTTAATTACCAGAAAAACCAGCTTGCTAACGGAACATTATAAGGTTTATAGAACTACCTTGAGGACAGGCGGCCGCCAAAATTATAAAACCTTTGACCTCTCAAAAAAAGAAAGGGTTTAAATGCGAATTTTATGGTTTACTCATATTCCTATTGCGCCACTGCTCAATCATTGGGGCCGTAAAACAAAAGGTACGGGTTTTTGGATTCACAGCCTTATCGATCCTCTCAACCAGTCGCCGGCAGTCAGCCGCATAGGTGTTGTCTATGCGGGGCCAGATGGCCATGACGAACATGTCGAAATCGACGATGTGGACTACTATGGGGTAGGCCAATCATATATGGCTCAACGGACAGGCATCGGCAAACGGCATGATGAAAACAGATGTTTGCAAGCTTTTATCGGCGTTATTGAAAAGTTTCAGCCGGACATAATTCACATTCACGGGACAGAGCGCTTCTACGGGCGCCTCAAAGTCCACCGCCTTACAGATGTGCCGACAATTGTGTCCATCCAGGGAATAATGGGGGAATGTGCCAGGCATGCCTGGGGAGATAAAACATTTTTTGACATAATTTTCTTAACCAGCTTTTGGGAAGCCGGCCGTCTGTTTCCCACTTTGAGACTCAGATCGAACTTTTTGGGCCGGGCGCAACTGGAAACTCAAATCCTGAATTCCGTCAATGCCGTTATAGGACGAACTGATTGGGATCGTGGTTATTGCCGGAAGGTGGCAAAACAAACACCTTATCATCACGTGGACGAAATGATGCGACCTGAATTTTTCGGGCCACGTTGGAATATTTCGAATGCACCCCGTCATCGTATCTATACATCAGGCCGACTGACCTTCTTGAAAGGCATTCATGTATTCCTGGAAGCCATGGCAATTTTGAAAGAAGATTATCCTGATCTACAGGTTCGAATTGCTGGACAAATATCCCAAAATTCTGAAAATCGCTATCTTCAAAATCAAGTCAGGCAATTTGGTTTGACTGACACGGTCCGCTTTCTCGACTGGATTCCCGGCCCGCAAATCGTCGAGGAGTTGTTGGCAGCCCATTGCTACGTCAACACGAGCTTTATCGAAAACGGTTGCAATGCGTTACAAGAGGCAATGCTACTGGGGTGCCCATGCGTGGCGACCTTTACCGGCGGGATGACAACGACATTACGTCATCGCCAAACCGGCCTGATGGCGCCAGCGGGTTGCGCACACATGTTTGCCGACGCTGTCCGAGAATTATTCGAAAATGACTCCCTGTGCGAATCGCTCGGTAATGCAGCGCGGGAAGTAGCTATAGCCAGGCACAACCCTGAGCGTATCCTTGAACAGCTAATAGCTGCATACACTGAAACAATCCAGCGGGCCGAACCTAATGGTTTTTAATAGTTTGTGTAATTAGAGGATACAAATTTTGAAAGGGAATATGACGCATATGCCATATCATTTACCAGCAGAATGCGAAATCAATGCTCTCAAACTACCCGGAATGGGCTGGATATTGCTGGGATTGACGATTTTTTTCATTGCAGGAATTAGAAATGTTTTGTTTTATTGGGGTTTACCAATTCCATTGCGTCTTATTTCGCAGTTTTCTGGCATTTTGGGCGGTTTGTCACTGGCTTGGGGTATTCGAAAGTACGTCCGTGCTATGCAAGTGAATCGACTAATCCGTATATCACATCGGAAGAAGGTTTTTTTTTGGCACAGCCTGCTTGTTGCTTATTTAGTGATCGGATTGTTAAAAGGAAATGCTTGGAATACAGTAGGAAAAGAATTTATAATTCTATGGCTCTTTGGTGAATTCTGGATCATTGGTGCCAATGATCGGTTTTGGTATGCAGTAGAAAAGCCTTTAACTATAATATTTTACATCGGTGCTATACTTGTTTTTTTTTATTACACCACGCCGGGAGTTGTCACCGATGCCATCGGCAGCGAGCAGATGGATACGGGGTATATCAGCAACCGCTACATAAACACGTTGGGATATGACCTTAGGCCATTGCTTGGCAGTGGCTTATTTTTATTCGTCTGGGGAGTGGTGCGGCCTCGTCAGGATTATTGGCGCAGTCTGCAAATCGGGGCCTTATTTATTAGTTTTATCATAACTGTAGGACTGTTCAAGTTCCGTGGCGCAGCCGTCAGCTATGCAGTTCTCGTAATTTTTGTGTTATTGTTGCCGACGATTTTGGAAAAG
>PWUO01000038.1 GCA_003562555.1 Dehalococcoidia bacterium | reverse complement strand
CGGTATATTTGAGCGCCGGTAAAAGTCTGGTTGATCCATAAATCATAGGCAGGCATAAGCGCCGTTGGTATAATACCCCTTACTACCGGTATCTTGGCAATTTTAGGTGCATCGGGGTCAGATGAAGGCCTGAGTGTTCCGCCTATGGGTGAGAAGCCATGTATGATGTTATCAAATATCTCAAATGTTCCTTCTGATATACTTTTTTTATTATTAGCCATGAGGTTGGATGCTACACCGGCACCCCAAAACATTCTCCACTCAAAGGGAAGGGGTATAGTAATATATTTCTCCCCTGCAGGAATTACCATAAAATTATATTTAAAGTAATCCGGGATATGGTCATAATATTCGGGCTCGCCGTCCTCTCCTTTTGGTGAAAGGTTTCTGAATAGCTCATTAAGCATCATTCCCATCAGGTAGAACCCGCCTACCCCTGCAAGATATTTTTTGGGATTGTGCTGGGCCAAATAAGCTTTTTGATAGGCGCTCTGCATCCGGGCATTAACAAAAGCTATAAAACTCCCCACTGTCTGCGACATTTCCCCTTTGCGGTCAAAGTTTACCGTCACGTTCTTCGCCATCTGCGTTGCCTGCAGCTTACTCATTCCTGCCTCTATGGCGCCTGCATAAGTGGCAAACCTTGTGGTATACTCAGATAATGCCATTCCGGTTTCAAGCATCTGGACACCTCCGTCCCAGACTGTCCGTAACGCTTCTTTAGTAAATCCCTCCTGTCCGCTGAGCTTCTTCATCTGCTTGTCAAGGTTCATAGCAACATCATTGAAGTCCTTATGATACCTTTGGAATCCTGTCAGGCCTCCCTGCTCCCGAAAATCTGCAAACATCTTATCTATAGGATTGCCAGGGTCAAGTTTATCGTGCCTAAACCTCCACACGGCACCATAAGCTTTAGGCATATTTTTAAAATGAAGCCCTGGATCCAGTTCAGTCTGAATCCAGTTAAACATTGCTGCTTGTCCTGCGTCACGTATATGGTTAGGGATAAAGAAAAGCGGGTTTTTGGATGTGAACACCTGGGAGAGATATCTTGTTATTTTACTAAATCCGGTTACTGCCTTGCCCGGGTCAAAGTAATTTTTCCGGTTTATAGCTCTTGCAACTTGCGGATCAGCAAACCATGCCACATATTGCCTGCCGCCCTCAAAGAACACTACCTCATTTTCGGCAGCCTGCTGCTGTGTTACCCTCCAATGGTGAGGATTATCCGGCCTTGCTCTTGCCCGGCCTTGCTCAAATTCCTGCTCGGAAGGTTTTTCTGCTGTTTTGACCCAGATATCCTCCCCTGTTGTTCCGTCAGGCACCTTTACTTCAAAAACCCTGGTAAGGCCGTACATATCTTTACCTATCTCTATGTTGTCACGGATAAAGTTCCCTACTGTCTGCAAGTACCTGTTTTTATTCCCCATGGTTATAGCTGCATGAGCTATCGCCTGCATGTAAGGAAGTGGATCTGCCGGCTCACTGGTTCTCATTTTTACACGTTCAAGGCCCTGCATTCCGTCCATTTCATCATGCATATAATCAAATATATCCGTGGCATTATCTCCCTCCCATCCTCTAAGGGGTACGTAAAATTGTCTTTGCCTGTAAGTGTCTGCCTGCTCCTTGGTGATCCGGCCATCTGCTTGCCAGCGGTCAATAACAAAGTCATTTACAGCATTAATTTTCTCCCAAAGACTTTCTACTGCCTCCGGTCCCGCTGCTTCCTCAAAGCTCCTTACAATTTCTTCCGCATTGGTTCTTGTCCATCCTTCAGGGTTATCTTTTTTTGAAAGGGCTTGCTGATCAAACACATCCTCTCTTTCTATCGAGGCTTTGGCTTTTAAGTACCTGTTTACCTGTTTGGCGGTCACCCCATGAGAAGTTTGCAGTGCGACCAACTCCTGTAGCACCGGAACCATTGTGTTGCGGTCAAAATCTATTACGTTTACCATGTTCTTTGAACGCAGATGGTTTTCATGCAGGTAAAAGTTAGTGGCATCCGTAACTCGCCCGCCTCTCTTTACAGTCTCTCGGATTATTAATTTAGGTGACAACATTGTATCCTGAGCCAATGACTGCACCCTTCTGCCTGGGCTTAATACTTTTTTATACTCATAGTCCGGCACTGTAGGTCTTGATCTGTGCAGCACATCTCTTTCCTGTCCCTGCAGATCAGCAATCTCATTCATGTTTTTCAAAGGAGTTACCCTGCCCTCAATAGCATCTGTCGCGGCCTTAGATTCGGTATGCTCAGTCCGGTCAAGTTTCTTGCTTTGATGCAGCATATAAAGAATATCGTTCCTGGAAAGATTTACCCCGAAAAGATCGCTAAGTACCCTTCCTATCCACAACCTAAACCTCCTTAATACGCCGGGACTCTCATTTGTCTCAGCTATTTCTGCAACATATTCTTCTGCAATAA
This sequence comes from Dehalococcoidia bacterium, assembly GCA_003562555.1. Taxonomy (GTDB): domain Bacteria; phylum Chloroflexota; class Dehalococcoidia; order GIF9; family AB-539-J10; genus SKVJ01. The sequence goes on along the minus strand of PWUO01000038.1, from coordinate 583 downwards.
GGTTCTGACTGTCTGTATCATAAGTCTGGGCAATTCTTATCCTGTCACCTGTGCTCATTCCCTGATATATCCGGTTCATTATTTCGCCATAACGGGGGCCGACAAGTTTTCTTAGTCCCCTATGCCCTACAATCTCATGCAATGCACTCCTTATGGCTTCGTGCGGATTAATGTTGTTAGCACTTATAATATATACTTGGCCGGTCGAATGGTCGTATAAGCCTGTAGTATAATCATCAACTCTTTTCGCATCACTTCTCTCCTGTAGCCTGGCAGGTAATTCGGATTTTGTACGGACAATATTAACATCTCTGTGCATGTCCGTAAGCGGCTTCAGGCTTTCAACTATCTGATTATGGTGTTCTTCAAGGGCTTCGGGCTGCGATATTCTTTCATCAACAATCCTATGTCTTACATCATCATCGGGTAATTCCCTTACCTCTGCTCTTTCAACCTGCTCTTTTAGGGTATCGACATCTCTCTGAACAGCCTCGTTTGCGGTATTGTCAAAAGCATCAATTATCTGCCTTGCTTCCTGGGCGGAAAGTTTTATATCTCCGGTCTCGCCTCTTTGTGATTGGTG
>PWUO01000288.1 GCA_003562555.1 Dehalococcoidia bacterium | reverse complement strand
GGCAGGCAGGCTCTTCTCGAACGGGCAGCGGTAGCAATTGGGGGCATGAAAGGCCACGAAGCCTCCCATTAGCGGCTCGTAGGGAGCGCGGCGGAACGTGTGGCCGCTGGCACTGACCATGGCAAGGCTCATGCCGTGGTAGTCCCCGGGTACCCGATGCAGCACTTTGTATTTCCCGGCCTTGCCCATTGCTTTCCAGTACTGTCGAGTTATCTTGATGGCGCCCTCGGTCGCATCCGTACCGTTTGCACTGAACACGCTGTACTTGAGGTTTCCTGGAGAGATCTGGGCTAGCTTCTCGCCCAGCCTGAGGAGCGGTGCGGTTGGGACGAACAGAGGGGTAGTCGACGGCACGCGGGCCATCTCCGCCTGAAGTGCCTGCATTACCTCCGGTCGTCCGAACCCGAGATAACACGCGGACGCGCAGGTCTCGGTATCAAACAGACGTGTACCGTGAATGTCGACAGCGTAATGACCCTCCGCGGATTCGATGATGGCGCCCGGCCTGTCATGGAACGCGTCGCCTCTGCCAAACCCGGATACATAGTACTCGCGCGCTATCGCAAGCAGTTCCTCAGTTTCCTGTTTCGTAGCCATGTCTCTCCCTTCAAGAGCGAGCCAGCACTGCAGAATACGTGCCACCCGGTCGCCTGTGCAAGCCCATAGTACGGAACAAGGTACTACAGGCCACGGTCCCGCGCAAGCCGTACATGTGTGCGTTCCAACCGCGGCAGGCCTGCCGGCGAAACTCCAGTATTTCTGTGTGATACTGGTATGATTATCCTGACGTACTGCAGGCATCTGCGGTTACGCTGCTTCCGGCAAACCACCTCTTGTGGTCGCCGGATGGGACGATTATTGAGGAGGAGCAGGATGTACAAGAAGATGCTGGTACCCCTGGATACGTCCGAGTTTGCCGAGTGTGTGTTCAATCATGTGAAGGAGATTGCAACGGCGCGGGAGATTCCGGAAGTGGTGCTGCTGACCGTAGTTGAACCTCCCAGCCCCTCCACGTATGTGTACATGGGAGACCAGCGCGCCAAGGAGGCTGAAGAGAGAGCCATTCAGGGTTCGTTTGAATATCTCGAGAAGACCAGGGACTCGCTCGGCCTCACCAAGTCGAAGATCACCACCGCGGTCCTGGTGGGGCTCGCACCGGAGATGATCCTTGAGTATATAGAGAAGAACGGGGTCGACCTCGTGGTTATGAGTTCACATGGCAGGGGAGGAGTATCTCGCTGGTTCATCGGCAGCGCTGCCGACAGGGTGCTGCGCAGTTCTCCGGTTCCTGTTGTTCTGGTGCCTTCCCCCGCGTGCAGAGGTTAACCGTCCTGTAGTGTTAGCGTGAGGTGCGTTCTGGTTCGGATAGTTCGGGGGGTCAGGTGACTGCAGAGGCATGGGAAGCGCGACGGTCAGAGAGGAAGTCTCCGTCGCCTCTGACATATGTTCTGGGTGTCGCGTTTCCCCACGCAGATGTCGATGCATCTGGCTACGTGGAACTGGAGCGTTGCTTCCTGCAACTGGCATTTGCCGGCTGCCGGCTAGAGGCCTCGGGAGACAACGTTAGGGGTTACCTCGCCGTGTTGCGGCAGGAGACACGGGACGCCGTGCGCCGACTTCGCACGCGGTATGGCGTTGGAGAATCGGTGCAGGTGGTCTTCGCCAGTCTGCTTGTATCGGACATGACGAGGCTTGCTGAAGCTAACGAGATCGGGGCACGAGAAGGAGATCCGGCAGTTCTCACAGCGGTAGGTCGCGAGATTGCGACTGATGCGCTGCGCCGAGAGATCTGCGTACGCGAGCCGGACGTGGTGGAGAGGACGATGCTTGAAGATATGCCGTTCGGAGTTCGGTGGGACTTCTACGGCCTCGTGCGGCGACGAGATGAGACGCAGACGGCGGCTGATAAGATGAACCCACGATTGCTGTAAGCGCGGATTGCCGCGTCAGGAGAAATGGCGAACGCCCGCTAGGCGCTTCGTTCGGTCGATTCTCAGTCGCCTGTTGGTTGGGAGGTTCGGATTGGACAGAAACGCGTTCTTTGGTCTGGTGATATTGATTCTCGGAGTGCTTGTGCTTCTGGTTCCCAGCTTCCTACAGATAGTGGTGGGATTGTTGCTCGTTGTCGTCGGGGCGCTCGTGATGATCGGTCGAGCCCGGCTATTCTGAAACACCTTGTCGCCAGACAGGTGTCCACTATGTCTGTCGAGGATGCTGCAGCCTGGTGCATCGTTCCGCACGTGCCCGCACCCTGAGTGTGTCGAACGGATGGCGGCACTAGTGCAACCGCGCGCCGGGGGCTACTCCTCCTGCTCCAGCATCTCGTGCAGCAGGGCAAGTACCTTGTGGTGAGTACTGATGTTATAGCGGGCCGACGTGGTGCTCAGTCCCACCTTAATGCTCCATGCCTCCTCGGGCAGTGCTTTGAACGTGTCTTCGTCCGTCCAGTCATCGCCAATCGCGAGTATGAAGTCGTACCCATCACCGGCAAGCCACTTCAGTGCGGCACGCCCCTTGTTCACTCCCGAATTCTTGACCTCGACCACCTTGTTTCCCTCAAGCACCTGAAGATCGAGGTTGGTGGTCAGACCTTCGAGGTGCGCAACAAGTTCTCGTGCCCGGAGCTCCCCGAGCCTCGAGTCGGAACGGCGGTACTGCCACACGAGCGAGAAATCCTTCTCCTCAACGAATGATCCTGGCGTGCGATCCGCGTACATCTCAAGGATGGGGCGGACCTCTTCCTTCCACTCAGCGGTCAGGGGCTCGATAATCTCCCACTGCCGGGTATCTCTCGATTTCAGCCACACACCGTGCTCGGCAATCATGCTGACCGGCAGCTCTCCAAACCAGCCATCGAGTGATTCCCTGTCGCGTCCACTGGTCAGCACCACGTCGTTTTCAGGCTGAGTACCAAGCCTCTTCAGCAGGTCAAGCACCTCCGGCAGAGGGACCGCCTTGGATGGTCTTGAGGCAAAAGGTGCCAGCGTGCCATCGTAGTCGAGCAAGAGCAGTCGACGCTGTGTT
>PWUO01000310.1 GCA_003562555.1 Dehalococcoidia bacterium | reverse complement strand
GAACCCCTGCAATGGTGCCGGAGCACCAGAGCCGCACAACCCCGCACGGTTGAGCACGCAGAGCGCCGAACACCAGAGCCCCATGGCCCCGCGTCTCCCCTTTTCTCTTGCCCAACTCCGCAACGGCCTGAGCCGGGGTCAATGGCTATGTGTGCACCGGAGAGGAGGCATTGCGACTCACGATGGACCTTCCACCTCGACCACGCTCGGGTCTATCATGTCACTCACCGGCCGTGCTCTACAGGGACGCGCGGAAGGCGCTGGGGCTCACTCCGTACTTCCGTCTGAACGCGCGGCTGAACGTGTTTGCGCTGGCGTATCCAACGGACCGCAGGATCTCTTTCAGTGCGAGGTCGGTCTCTCTCATCTGTGCCAGCGCGTGAGACATCCTCATATCCTCGAGATAGAGATGGAAACATTCGCCCATCTGCTCTTTGAAGAACCGTGAGAAGTACATCTCCGAAAGGCGGAACTCACGTGAGAGCATCGATACACAGAGGTTCGGGTTCGTGTAGTTGTGCTCAAGGTAATCCTTGATCCGGCGGACCAGTTTGTGATTTCTGCTTCGCTTGCGGTTTCTCCGGTCGGTCGCAGCCTGTACCAGAACCCGCCGCACCCCTTCCAGATACTCCTGGGGATCCGATACCCCGGGATCCAGTCGGAACAGCGCTTCATAGTACTTCACGTTATCAGCTGCGTGGTGTGTGTCTTGCTCAATGATGCGGATCGCCGTCGAACGGAGGTTCTGGAGAAAGGCCTGTCGAAGATAAGCCGGCGGATCAATGGAGCGCAGATTACGCTCCACCGCCTTGTCCAAGAGGCTCTCTACCAGCTCGACGTTGCCGGCAATGGCGGCGGTGATGAGCTTCTGCTCCGCCTCGATCGGGAACCGGCCGTGCTCGTTATCGTCCTGCGCTTCCTCGTAGAGCGACACCCCTGCGCAACGACGTTCGGCTGCACGTCGTGCCGCCGATGTTGCCTCACTGTAAGCCTCCCCAAGGTGCCGCATGTTCGTGTATACCCGGCTCGTTCCCGAGACTATATGGAGGTACAACTCGTCGTTGAGTCTCTTCAGCGCTGGTGCGAGCCGCCCGACGAGTCCATCGCGGTACTCGTCTCGATCGCGCGCGTCCGCACTGTGTACCATAAGGACGCGATCGAAGTCAGTGTCGTGCAACACCAGACTGTCTCCGAGAAGCTCATGAAGGGTGTCGTGCAGGACCAGGCGCTTCGCCTCGTACTCATCAAGGAGTTCCGCGTCCATGTTGTGTGCGCCTCTGCCGAAGACGAATACGGACACAGTCTTGAACGCCCCGCGGATCGCAATTCCGCCGTGCTCGAGCAACGCCTCGGCATCCCCGGTCGAGTTGAAGCCGCCTGACAGCAGATTGCGGATGTAGCTGTCCTTCAGTTGCGCTCTGGAAGCCTTCAGTCGCTCCCGTAGCGCGCGTTCCTCGTGGATCACCAGCCCGATCCGTTCGGCAAGGTCGACCGGCGACGGACGCCACTCGCGGCCCGTGCCGTCCCGCAGCGCCGTCAGGACCGTATTCCAGGGGCGGGACTGCCTCCTCCCCAGGACCAACGCGATGAGAACACCCGCGACCAGGACAAGGATGATCGTTGCGAGCGTGATTCGCCGGATGTACGCGAGGGCGTTCGTGATCAGGGACGTGTCCTGGACGACGAGATACGTCCAGCCCATGTCCCCGAGGAGCACTCGCGTCTCGTAGTACCTTCCTGCGTGGACTACCTGTTCCAGTTCAGCCGACGTGTCGGGAGCGTCCAGGCCGTGACTCTCGCTGATGAGGATCCGTCCTTCGCCGTCGACAATGGCGGCGATGCCTCGTTCTCCCAGATCGATCCTGTTTAGCAGATTCCTGACTCTGCTCGCATCAACGAACAGGAGGACCGCGCCCGTGATCTGCTGAGGAGAGCCAAGCGAGTGAACGTACGGGATAACCTCGGTTGCCGTGCCTTCACTTCGGATGCCCAGGGCCGGGAAGAACCGATGCCGATGGTACTCGGTTAGGTAACGCTCCTTCCACTCGCCGTATGTGAGATCCCCGAAGCGAAACAGTGCCCTGTATACTCGTTCGGCGGGTGCGACCAGCCCGGGCCCTACAATAAGCTCTGAACCGTTGAGGAACACATAGTACTCCGAGATGAACGCGCTCGAGAGAGTGTACGGATACAGGACTTCCGTGCTGATGTACGTAACGGCGCGACCCATTGCCGCCGTCTCGAAAATGGAGTGAATGTCCCTGAAGCCGCTGATGCGGTGGTCCACCGACACGTGCGACACCACTCTCTGAACCTCCAGGTATACGCCATCGAGGATCTCACCGGTCTGGCGCAGAAGATCCTCGTTGTTCCTGTGCAGGAGTTCCTGAGAGTTCCGCAGCGCAACGGCGTACAAGACACCGCCAAGCACCGCCGGTACGACGAGCATTGTCAGGTACGAGAGTAGAATCGACGCGCTGATCTGTCGCCGGCGACCGTTCATGCTCAGTCAGTTCCAGCCGCCATTCTACACGCAGACAGGGTCCTCCGTAAGAGGCAAAAACCGACCAAGGTGTGCCGAAACTGACACGCCGCTCGGTTCCGACCGTCAGACCATCCGCCATGAGCTCTCCGACCGACAGGTAGGATCCTGCACTGTGAAGACAGATCTTTCCTGTTGACCGCGGTCCTGAGCCGTCTGACAATCAGAGCAGTTTCCAGGCGGACCCGAACGGGTCACGACAGAGGGCGTATGGTACTGAGGAAAACGAAACGCGCGACCGGCGGTCATCTGCGCAGCTACTGGATGCTCTACGCGATGGCGGTGCCGGGCGTCGTCTGGCTCGTACTATTCAGATACATCCCCATGATGGGATCGATCATCGCCTTCCAGGAATACCAGATTTTCCGTGGCTTTCTGCAGAGTCCGTGGGTCGGTCTCGCGCACTTCCAGCGTCTCTTCGCCTCCCCCGATTTCTACCGGGTTTTCCGGAACACGCTTATTCTGGGATTCTACAACGTCTTCCTCACCTTTCCG
>PWUO01000101.1 GCA_003562555.1 Dehalococcoidia bacterium | reverse complement strand
TCTCCCGGCGGGAGCACGATGACGCGAATGTCCGCGTCGAGAATCGTTCTAAACGTCTGCTTGCCTCTGGGGCCGAACTCAGCCACCGTTCGCTGGCCGAAGGCTTCACGAAGTCTGCCGGTGGTCTCCCGAATGGTCTTCATGGCCGCAGCCCGTCCGGCTTCATCGGCGTCGAGTGCAAGGTACATGTTTCGGGTGATGCGGGAGAGCAGGGCAGCGTGATGTTCTGTCAGCGCGGTGCCCATAGGTGCTACGGTGTTCTCCCATCCGTGTTGATGTGCCTGGATGACGTCCGTGTAGCCTTCCACAAGGATGATCTGGTCGGCACGGCGTGCGGCGGAACGGGCCTTGTGTATACCGTAGAGTACGTGACTCTTGTCGAATACGCGCGACTGGGGAGAGTTCATGTACTTGGGCTGGAGATCTCCCAGCGCCCTGGCCCCGAAACCAATCACCCTGCCAGTTGCATCGAAAATGGGGAACATGAGTCTGTCACGAAAACGGTCGTATGTGCTCCCATCCTCGCGCTGGATCAGCAAACCTGCGTCAAGAAGCTCCTGCTCAGAGTAGCCACGCGAGAGCAGCAGGTCCTTGAGTGAGGTCCACCCCGCCGGACTGTATCCGACCCTGAATGCGTCGGCCGTAGGGCCCTCGAGCGAAATCTTCCTGTGCGCAACGTACTCGCGCGCCTTGGCAGCAGCGTCCGAGGTGTGCAGAAGTGAACGGTAGTACTCAGCAGCATTCTCAAGTGCGGTGAGCAGCCGTTCCTTCTCGTCGTCCGCCCTGGTTGAAGCGGGGGGCGTACGGTCGAGGGTGATACCCGCGCGGGTGGCGAGCATCTGCAGCGCTTCCTTGAACTCGACGTTCTCCTTCTTCATCACGAAGGACAATGCGTCTCCCCCCGTGCCGCATGCGCCGAAGCAGTGCCACGCTTGTCGGTCGGGGAAGACGAAGAACGAACCGTGTTTCTCGCTATGGAACGGGCAGAGGCCCTTGTAGTTCTTGCCAGCCTTGGTGAGCTGCACGTATTCGGAGACCAGGGCTACGATGTCTGTATGTTCCTTCACTTCCGCGATCGTGCTCATATGCTGGCCGGACTGACGCAGCGCTGCGGCTGAATGGATGAGACTGCACAGTCGTGATGACTGCCCTTAGGATAGCACGCCACGCCCCCGGTGGGTGCGAACCCACCGGGGGTTGCGTGTGGATTAGCTGTCCACAAGCCCGAGCATCTCCAGGTCCGCCACGCGGATGCGAGTGCTCAGCATCACATCTGAGTTCAATGACATCGAATCGATCCCGCACGCAATGAGGTACTCGGCGAACTCGGGGAAATCGCTTGGGGCCTGACCGCATATTCCGACCTTGCGGGGTGGATTGTGTTCGTGCGCGAAATCGATAACGCGCTTCACCACACGCTTGACGGCCTCGTCCCTCTCGTCCGAAATCTTAGACAGCGTCTCCGAATCGCGGTCGATTCCCAGCATCAGTTGAGTCAGATCGTTCGAGCCAATGCTGAATCCATCGAACACATCGGCAAACTCGTCGGCGAGCGTCACGTTAGAAGGGACCTCGCACATCATGTAGACTTCGAGATTGTTCTCTCCCTGAACCAGTCCGAACTCCCTCATCACCTCGATGACCTTGCGGCCTTCATCTGGCGTTCGACAGAATGGAACCATGACTTTCACGTTGGCCAGCCCCATTTCGTTGCGAACACGCTTGATTGCGGCGCACTCCATGCCGAATGCCGGCTTGAAGCGCTCGTCGTAGTAGCGCGATGCGCCGCGCCATCCAATCATGGGATTGCTCTCCACCGGTTCGAACAGGTATCCGCCGACCAGATTTGCGTACTCGTTTGTCTTGAAATCGGAGAATCGAACGATGACATCGTTCGGGTAGAACCCTGCGCCGATCTTGGCGATGCCCATGGCGAGATTATCGATGTAGAAGTCGGCCTTATTCGTGTAGCCGGTGGTGCGCTTATCGATCTGCTTCACGACTTGTGAGAGTCTCCTGTCGGATGCCGCGCCCGCCTTCAGCTCGTCGTAGTTCAGTAGCGCCATCGGATGAATGCCGATGTAGGAATTAATGATGAACTCCTCGCGGGCGAGGCCCACTCCGTCGTTTGGAATCTGACCCTTGATAAACGCCTCGTCCGGTATTCCTGCGTTCATCATTATCTGCGTCCTGGGTCTTGGGATGTTGTCCAGGGCGACTTCCTCGATTCGATACCTCAGGAGTCCGTCGTACACCTTCCCGGCGCCCTCAGAACAGTCCACCGTGACTTCCTTCACCTTGCCGAGAATCCTGGTGCCGTTGCCCGTGCCAATGACGCAGGGAACGCCGAGTTCTCTGCTGACGATGGCGGCGTGGCATGTTCTGCCTCCCTGGTTGGTGACTATCGCGCTGGCGATCTTCATGATCGGTTCCCAGTCCGGGTCGGTCATATCGGTGACCAGCACCTCGCCCTCGGAGAAGGCGTGCATATCCGTCGCCTTCGCGATGACGCGTACCGGTCCCTGCCCGATCTTCGTGCCCACCGACTCTCCGGTTACGAGCAGCGGACCGGTCTCTTCAAGCGTATAACTACGGAGCGATACGGATCCCAGCCGGGAGTGAACGGTCTCGGGTCGCGCCTGCACGATGAAGAGTTGTCCGGTCTGGCCATCCTTGGCCCATTCGATGTCCATCGGCTTCGTGTAGTGATCCTCGATGACACAGGCCCATTTGGCCAGTTGCAGCACCTCATCATCCGATATCGAGAACCGCTGTCTCTCCTGGGCGGGGACGCGCGACTGCATGGTGCCCCGTCCACTGGAACGGTAGATCATCCTCTTCGTCTTGGTCCCCATGCGCTTTTCGACGATGGGGCGGAAGCCTTCATGCAGTGTAGGCTTGAAGACATAGAACTGGTCCGGGTTCACCGTGCCCTGTACGATGTTCTCTCCCAAGCCGTACGCCGCTGTGAGATACACCACATCGCGGAACCCCGATTCTGTGTCGATGGTGAACATCACGCCCGATGAGGCGAGGTCGGAGCG
>PWUO01000218.1 GCA_003562555.1 Dehalococcoidia bacterium | reverse complement strand
GCTCGTCAGTGTCGAACACCACCGGATCTCCCCTTCGCTGAGGCAGCTCAACCGGCAGGATTTCATCTTTGAACAGGCCCTGAGCAATGGCAGCACAGGCCCGCTGATGGCTTAGCGCACCCACCTCATCCTGCTCTTCACGAGTGATACCGTATCGAGCCGCTACTTCCTCCGCAGTGTTGCCCATGTGGAAACCATAGAATATCTCCCACAACCCATCGTAAACCATGAGGTCACGTAGCTCACCGACGCCGTCGACATCCATGCGATAACCCCAACGAGCCTTGGGAAGTCCGTAAGGAGCACAGCTCATGTTCTCCATACCACCCGCGACTACGACATCCGCCTCGCCGAGCATGATGGGTTGCGCGCCGATAGTGATTGCCTTGAGTCCCGAGCCGCACACCTTGTTCACCGTGAACGCAGGGGTCTCCTTGGGTATGCCGGCCCGAATTGAGGCCTGCCTCGCGGCGTTCTGTCCGAGTCCGGCCTGGAGGACGTTGCCCACGATCACCTCATCAACCTGCACCTCACACAGATCGTCCTCATACGCGTGGAACTGCTGCTCCAACTCTGCGACACCATCCCCCTTCACACGGTCAGGGCTCACCTCGTGGAACCACTGGCCCGTGCGCGGCCGAAGCCCCGCGCGCTTCAGCGCTTCACGCATCACAAGTGATCCGAGATCTATGGCCGGGACATCTTTGAGACTCCCGCCAAACGCTCCTATGGCCGTTCGACAGCCACTTACTATTACTACTTCTCGCATGCTGCTCCTTTCAACCGACATCGGTCAGTCCGAAATTGTGCCCGAAATAACGCTGGCAGGCAAACGAACGCCGCGCCGGGTACGTGACACCGTGGGTCACATTGCGTGTGCACAGGTCGTGTCATACAATGGCAGTCACGCCCACGAGGCGATCGCTCATCGCAGTTTCAGGCATATTGCCATATCAGGGTCACAAGGAGGTCAATCCATGGCATGGGATCCCACAACTCTCGCCGACTCGGTGCAGAACGGTGACGACCAACAGACTGTCGCACTCGTCAAGGACGCCCTCGCGGAAGGCATTCCTGCAGTGAGGATACTGGACGAAGCTCTGGTCCCGGGGATTCAGCATCTCGGCGACCTGTTCAAGGACGGAGAGGTATTCCTGCCCGAGGTGCTCATCGCCTGCCGGGCGATGGACAGGGGCGTTGAGGAACTCAAGCCACATCTGGCCGCTGGCGACACCCATAGAAAGGGAAGGATTGTCCTTGGAACTGTCGAGGGAGACCTGCACGACATCGGCAAGAATATCGTGCGGATAATGCTCGAGTGCGGTGGGTTCGAGGTGATCGACCTCGGCGTCGACGTTCCCGCAACCACGTTCGTGGAGGCCGTCAGGCAACACTCGCCGGATATCCTCGGCATGTCCGCACTGCTTACGATCTCGATGACGAACATGCCCGAGGTAATCGATGAACTCGACAGGGCAGGCCTGCGGAATCGCGTCAAGGTCATGATAGGCGGTGCACCCATCACCCGGGACTATGCAGACCAGATTGGCGCCGAGGGATTTGCCGAGGACTGCGCCTCCGCCGTGGGGGAGGCCGAAAGGCTCGCCTCGCGTTAGCAACGAACAGAAGGAGGCGCCGGATGGCCGATTCGATCAGACAACGATTCCTCGATATCTGCAGATTCAAACGCACAGGAGACCTGTGCCTCATCGCACCGTGGCTGAACGACTTCTGGATGGAGACACCCGAGATCTGGGTCAAGCAGGGGGCTCCTGCCGAACTGCTTGACTCGCGTGCCCTGCGCGACTACTTCGAGTTCGAGCACATCCGCGTGCTGCGGGAGATCCAGTCGGGACTGTTCATGGATAAGCGTCTCGACGTGCTTGGCAGAAACTATGTCTACGCGATACCGCCCATCGTCCCGTCCTATGAGACGAAAATCCTGAGCGAGGATGCCCATACGATCTCCCTCGTCAACGAGGGAGGCCAGGTGGTCAGGGTCGACAAGAGAGATCCGCAGAAGATGCCGATGTACCTGGACCATCCTGTGAAGGATCGCGCCACATGGCAGGACTACAAGAAGCGGCTGGACCCGAACACACCGGGACGTTTTCCATCAGACTGGCAGGCCTACGTCGACCGAATGAACGCGAAGGAGGAGCCGCTACTGCTAAACGTCGGGAGCTTCTTCGGCTTCCTGCGCGAGTGGATGGGACTCGAGCCACTCCTGTACGCACTGCACGATGATCCGGGACTTATCGAGGACATGATGGATACGCTCTGCGAGATGGAGGTCGTCTGCATCACACGGGCATTGAAGGACATACGTGCGGACGGTGCGATGTTCTGGGAAGACATGGCCTTCAAATCAGGATCTCTCATCTCCCCCAAGATGTTCCGCCAGTTCATGATGCCACGTTACAAAGTAATCACCGAGTTGCTTCGCACGAAGGGTATCGACATCATCTTCGTAGACAGCGATGGCGGATTGAACCAACTCATTCCGTTGTGGCTCGAGAGCGGCATCAACTTCTTCTGGCCGCTTGAGTGTGCGGCGGGAAACGACGCCGTCGAGCTGCGCAAGAAATATGGGAAGGACGTCATTCTCGGGGGCAACATCGACAAACGGGCGCTCCTGAAGGACAAGAGCGTGATTCGCGAGGAAATCCTCTCCAAAGTACCGTACCTCCTCGAGACAGGCGGCTACTTCCCGTCAGTGGACCACTTCGTGCCACCGGACGTCCCGTTTGAGAACTACGTCTACCTCATCAATACGCTTCGTGAGGTGGCAGGAATTCCTCCTCTGAAACGGACGTTGGAGTAGATGGGAAACGCTTGAGTGCCTCGAGCATCGCATACATGCGGGCGTAGGCATCGACTGCGCGATGATCGGCCTGCTCTAACCGCCTTCCAAGCGCGGAGAACTCGTCGATGAGCGCCGACCGGTCACCTGCCGCCACCATAGCGGCGAAGTGCGCTGCACTCTCCTGAAGTGAATCTGCCACAGCCGGGGCAGCCGGCAGTGCCGCGAGGAGCGTGCCGTAGAGCTCGCTGCCCTCACAGAGCATGCTCTCGGTCAGCGACATGAGCACCTCAAGCGACGTGCCACTGGCATCACGTGCGAGCCCAAACTGACCCCCGGACAGAACCGACCTCGCAACTATGGCAACCGCCAGTGCAGGAAGTCCGAGAACCACCGACATCAGATCATCATGAGTGCGGGGATCCATGGCAATAACGTGAGCACCGAGAGGCTCCAGATAACGTCTCACCTTCTCACCCAGCGCCTCAGCAGCGGTGTTATCGGGCACCAGGATCACGTTGTGCCCCTCAAACCCCTCCGCACCAGACCCGAACATAGGGTGGACCCCGAGGAAGCAGGCATGGGACATATGGACATCCGCCGCACGCTGCGCTCCGAGTTTGAGCGAACTCAGGTCGATGACGGCCTGGGATTCGATCACGTGCGGACCAAGGTCTTCGATGACCGACTCAACCGCGTGGAGAGATACGGATATGATGATCAGATCCGCATGCCCGACGTCCGCGTAGTCTCCTGCGACACTCCGCTCCATGGTTCCGGCCAGATGCTCGACCACCTCCCGTCTGCGCCCGATGAGAATGAGATCGTGCCCGTGTTGATGCAACAACGAAGCAAACCAGCTGCCCAGCTTGCCTGCAGCTCCCACTATCGCGATCTTCATAGCGTCTTCCACACCGGCTTGGCCTTGGGGTAAGAGCCAAGCACTCTCACGAATATGCAGTAAGGCTCGATGCTCCTGAGAGCCTCGCTGAATTGGGGGTCAAGCCGATGCCCCTCAAAGTCAAGGTAGAAGTTGTACTCCCACGGCTGTTGTCGGGTCGGACGCGACTCTATCTTCGTAAGATTGACGCCACGCTCGGCAAGGACACGAAGTGCCTCATACAGCGCTCCCGGCTCGTGACGTACGGAGAAAACGATCGATGTCTTGTCCTGACCCGACGGTGGTACATCACGCTTTGATAGGATAAAGAACCTGGTGTAATTGCTCTTGCTGTCCTCAATTCCGGTCGCAACGACCCGCATCCCATAGAGTTCGGCAGCCCGTGCTCCCGCTACCGCCGCGGCCTCACCTGATCGCTGCTCGCTGACCATCTTGACACTGCCCGCGGTATCATACGCAGGAACGAGCTCACATCCGAGATGCGCAAGAAACTCCCGGCACTGACCGAGCGCCTGTGGATGCGAATAGACTCGGCGTATATCGCCAAGCGACGTATTCGTTCCCGCGATGAGGCAGTGGACGATGCGCAGCGCAGTCTCACCGCAGACGCGCACGTCGTGATCCAGGAAGAGATCATAAACACGGCTGATACTGCCTTCAGACGAGTTCTCGACAGGAACGATACCGAACCGCGTGCGTTCCTCAGTCACCGAAGTGAACACGTCATCGAAACTCTCACACGGGCAGGTCGTTACCGCGCGACCAAAGAACTCCATCGCGGCCTCCTCACTGAAGGCACCCGGCTCTCCCTGAAATGCGACGGTAGTATGCTGCACGGCCTTCGCTGCCTCAATGACTCGCTGGTACACGCGCTCGATATCCTGCTCATCGGCTCCAAATTCGTGAGCCATGGCGCGAACCCGTTCAATTACCAGACGCTCTCTGGCGGCATCAAGCACCGGCAATCCAACTCGATGCTTCTCCTCCCCGATGTGGCGGGAGAGCTCCTGTCTCTCAGCGAGGAGTCGAACCAACTCCCTGTCGGTCGCGTCAATCCTGTCCCGAAGCTCATCAATGTTCATGCCACTACTCCGGGTACCAGTCCGCTTCGCACCCCGAGATCACAGAGTGCGCAGGCAACCATAGATTCCACTACCACAACCGCACGAGGCACGATGCAGGTATCGTGCCGACCGGTGATGGAGAGCTCCACTTCCCTGCCCAGATCAAGGTCCACTGTGCGCTGCGCAATCGAGATCGACGGCGTTGGCTTGATGCCCACACGCACCACGAGCGGCATGCCCGTCGACAGCCCTCCCAGTATTCCACCACAATCGTTCTTCGCGGTCCTGACAACACCACGGTCCATAACATACGGGTCATTCGATTCGGACCCGCGAACACGACTCAGTGCAAACCCGCCGCCGAACTCGATCCCCTTGACCGCGGGTATGGAGAAGACCGCACGAGCAATTTCGCCTTCGAGACCAGCGAATACGGGTTCGCCGACTCCGGGCGGCAACCCAAGCACCACACACTCGACCACACCACCCACGCTATCACCCCGAGCCTTCGCTTCCTCAATTGCACCCTCCATCAGAGCTGCACTGGCAGGGTCGATGCAGCCGAGCGCGTCGACGCGACTGAACTCCCGAACCCGCTCTGGTTCGCACGAGGGTGCCTCGATACTACCGATCGCTACCGTATGCGCGTAAACCTGGACGCCGACATGGGACAGAACCGCACGCGCGATCGAGCCCGCCATCACAAAACCGGCGGTGATGCGTCCCGAAAATCTGCCTCCACCCCGCGGGTCGTTGAAACCACCGTATCTGATTCTCGCGGGATAGTCCGCATGTCCGGGACGAGGAATTCTCTCGTAGTCAGAGTAGTCCTCGGACTGGATATTTGTGTTCTCGATGAGCATACATAGTGGCGCACCGGTCGTGAGCCCCTTATGGACCCCGGACAGAAGCCTGACCGCATCAGGTTCCTTACGCGGTGTGGCTCCTGGTTGCTCCGCCGCTCGCCTTCGGTTCAGGTATGTCTGGATGTCCGCAGGATCGATACTCACCCCGGCAGGGCAGCCATCCACCACCACACCCACGCACTCTCCATGACTCTCTCCGAAGCTCGTAATGCGAAACACCGTGCCGAGGCTGTTACTCATCCGATTCCACCTCCACGCCGAGACTTCTCAGAGTATCCCAGAAGCGAGGATAGGTCTTGGCCACGCATTCGGCGCCATCAACTACGATATCACCAACTACCGCGCCAAGCACACCAAACGCCATCGCAATACGATGATCATTGGCGGAAGATACTACTCCCCCATGCGCCACGCCACCTACCACCCGCATCTCGTCATCATCCACCTCCACGGACACGCCCAGAGTCCGTAGTCCGGCAGTCATCGCGGCCACGCGATCGGACTCCTTATCACGCGCACGCGCAATGCCGGTCAGCCGCGTCGTCCCCTCAGCCACCGCAGCGAGCACGCACGCCACCGGAAGCAGATCGATCGACTCCCCAAGATCGACGCTGCACGCACACAGTTGCGACCGGAGTGTCCTTACACCATTCGAACCAGTTTCCACCGTCGCACACATCTGCCGCAGAATCCCGATCATTGCAGCATCCGCCTGAAGACTCGTCTCCTTCAATCCTGTTACGTACACATCTCCCGCCAGCGCGCCCAGTGCGAGCAGGGCAGCAGCACCTGACCAGTCGCCTTCAACCGCGTAGCGGGTTGGCACGTACCGCTGTCCGGGCACGACAAACCTGTGTCCGTCATCCAAGACATGGACCTCGACACCAAACCGTCGCATGCACTCCTCGGTCATTCGTATGTAGCGTTCCGACACCACTGGTGACGGGACGTCTACCTGGAGACCGTCATCATACCGGGGTCCCGACAACAACATGGCGGAGAGGAACTGTGAGCTGATGTCAGCGCGCAGCGTCACCTGCGCGGCTGGCTGAAGTTGTCCCATCACGACGAGGGTGCCCGAAACAGCGTCGAACTCGCAGCCGACACCCAGCTGGCGGATTGCGTCGACCAGTGGCTGCATCGGCCTTCGAGCCAGCGAAGGTGCGCACTTCAGGACAGTCCGTCCTGGAACGGTCGCAGCAAGCGCCGCCATAAATCGGAACGTTGCCCCTGATTCACGACACCACAGTGCACGTGTCGACGCACGTAGTGCACCGCCGCGCACTGTGATGCACTCCGCCGACTCAGACACCCCGGCGCCGAGCGCCTGAATACAATCCAGGACAGCGCTCGAATCGTCCGATTTGAGCGCACCCAGAATGATGCTCTCGCCATCTGCAATCGCGGCACACAGCGCGGCCCTGATGGTATAGCTCTTCGAACCGGGAACGCCTACTGTTCCGCGGACCTCACCACTCCCGACGTGCGCCCTCAAAGCCGGTCCAATTCCTCCTCAATTATTGACACCACCTCGTCTACGGACACCCCGTCAGTCCGTACCGTGAAGTCGGCCACAGCGGAGTACACCGGGCGACGTGCCGCCATCAATTCGTTCACACGAGCCTCCCTGTCCACCCCCTCCAAGAGCGGACGAATTCTGGACCCCGGGCCTATGCGCCAAAGCACCGTCTCTGGCAGCACGTCGAGGAACACAACAATCGAAGATGCCTTAAGCAAGGCTGCGTTCTCAGGCCGAAGCACGGCTCCGCCACCACAGGAGATAACCGCATCTGCAGCGGCTGAAACCTGCGCCACAACCTGTGCCTCGAACTCACGAAAGCGCTCCTCTCCGAACTGGTTGAAGATGTCCTCGATGCGCATGCAGGCACGATCTTCGATTAGCGCATCAGTCTCGAGAAACGTCTTGTTCCTTCGTGTGGCGAGCAGTCTGCCGGCGGTCGATTTACCCGAACCCATGAACCCGATGAGTGCAATGTTACTCCGAATCATCCTCGAGCTCCGTTCTCACCACCGCACGCATGACGTCGACGGGTGCAGGGATTCCAGTCCAGAGTTCGAAGGCCAGGGCTCCCTGCTGTACGAGCATCTCAACACCCGTAATTACTGCTGCGCCGCAGGAAGCGGCGTCCCGCAGCAGCTGCGTCTTCGGTGGGTTGTACACAATATCGCACACAACCAGATCACTCCGCAGATACGGGCGCGGACATGGGGATTCGTCGGCCCATGGGTACATGCCCACGCTCGTGGCGTTCACAAGCAAAGAACAGGCTGCCAGTTCTTTGTCAAGCGAGGAATCCGTCAGCGCCCCGTGTGCAATCCCTCGCCCGGCGGCGATACCGACATCCTCTGCCAGCTGTGCAGCCCGCCCCGGGTTTCGATTGAGGACTGTCACGCGTGCGCCTCGGTCCAGAAGGGAGCACACTACAGCCCTGGCCGCCCCGCCCGCCCCAAGAACAATCACGCGTTCATGTGTGACGTCAATACCGAAGGCATCGAGACCGCGCACGAAACCGGCGGCGTCGGTGTTGTAGCCGCTCAGTCGCCCCCCGTCGTTGACGATGGTGTTCACCGCGCCGACGCTCAAAGCAAAGGGATCGATCCAATCCAGGTGGTTCATTATGTCGACTTTGTGAGGCACTGTCACATTGAGTCCACGAATACCCATGTGCCTCACGGCACGGGCGGCCGCATCGACTGCGTCTCGGGCGACTCGAAACGGCACGTAAACGTAGTCCAGACCAAGAGCCTCGAACGCCGCATTGTGCATCAGTGGCGAGAGGGAGTGCTCGACCGGGTCTCCCACGATACCGCACACAGTAGTCATGCCGGAGATACGCACCCTAGGTCACCCCCATGACATCGTACATCGCCTGAAGCTGATCGACGGTGAGTTGTCCGGGTGCCGCTTCGTGACCTTCCGCCAGCGATGCATAGGTGAAACGGGAACCTGCCAGTGGTGCAAGCACACGGCTGGTTATTCCCAGGCTTCCCATTGCAAATGTTACGATGGGTGCAGATGCGAACCGACGGGCGAGGCGAAGTACCGTCACGTTGTCGGCAACAACGCTGGCCGTAGTCACCAGCTTACATATGTCAGCGCCAGCGTTCGCCTGTCGCTTCACAATCGCCGCAAGAACCTCTGCATCATCCGTCTTCACCAGATCGTGGTGCGAGATGAGTACTGACGCTCGTCCCTTTACACTGGCAACAAACAACTCTACATTTGGCGTATCGAGTTCGACATCGATGATCATCGCACCCAAATCAACGGCACGCTTCAGCGTATCAAGCCGCACATGCTCGGGGTCGCGGCAAGCCCCTCCCTGCGCCGCAAGTCGATCGCAGGCGATCCACGGTCCGGGCAGTGCCACCGCGACCTCAGGCCAGTCGTCGCCGATGAGATCTATACGAACCTCGTAGAGCGATACGGATCCACTCACCGCGATAGCAGCAGACATGTCCGTCGCGCTCGTAACACACGCGCAGATCTCAGGCCGCCGCATAGCAACTCTCCAGTGTGCGCCTCAACAGATCCATCGATACATCACCTCGAATCTCAACCACACCTGTCCTGACAGGCAATATGAACCGTAGTCGTCCTTTCGCCATTTTCTTGTCTCGAGACATCGCATCAAGGACGGCACCCAGGTCCACGAAGTCCGGAATGGCCACAGGCAGTCCCGCTCGCTGCAGCAGTGATTTCAGTCGATCGAACACCTCCATGGAAACCATGTTCATCGCGATCGCAATTTGTGTGGCCGCAATCATGCCGATGGACACTGCCTCTCCATGACACAACGAGAACGAGGTGGCGGACTCGATGCCATGGCCAACGGTATGCCCGAAATTCAGAATGTTTCGCAGTCCGGTGTCCTTCTCATCCTCTGCCACCACACTGGCTTTGATCTCAACCGTACGCGCCACGATCCGTTCAAGCACCTCAGTATCGCGCGCTGTAACGCACTCCATCTGAGACTCAAGGTAACGAAAGAACGTCTCGTCGCGAATCATCGCGCTCTTGATGACTTCGGCAAGTCCGTTGCGGAACTCGCGTTCCGGCAGGTGTGTCAGTAACGAGGTATCGGTGATGACAGCAACCGGCTGGTGAAACGCGCCAACGTTGTTCTTCAGCGTTCCGTGATTCACCGCGACCTTGCCCCCGATACTGCTGTCGACCTGCGCGAGTAGCGTCGTCGGCACCTGCACCAGCGGCAGACCGCGAAAGTACGTTGCGGCGACGAAGCCGGTGAGATCTCCAACGACTCCTCCTCCAAAAGCCACGAGCGGAGTCGACCGCTCAGCTCCAAGTTCGTTGAGTCGCCCGTATAGTACACCGGCCATTTCGAGGCACTTCTGATCCTCTCCGGGAGGAATCACGATGAGATGTGGACTGAATCGGCTTTCCGCCAGGTGTCGTTCCAGGCCTTCGCCGAACAGTTCTGCAACGGTTGCATCGGTGACCACAATGACAGTATCGTCAAATCCGAGCCGATTGAGTTCATCAGCCAGGGCTGTGAGCGCACCGGCACCTATCGTCACGCGATACGGATTGCCGGAACAACAGACGTCGATTCCTCTCATCTCAGTTCTTCTTCGCCATAATCCCACGCAGTTGACGACACGTGTCAATGATCACCTTCAGTTCATCCGGCGTCACCATCTGTGGCCCATCGACAAGCGCTTCCGATGGATCGTAGTGTGCTTCGATCATCAGTCCATCTGCCCCGGCGGCCACCGCGGCACAGCTCATAGGGAGTATCAGGTCCCGGCGCCCGGTGCCATGGCTTGGGTCCAGTATCACGGGAAGATAGGTCTCGTTGTGAATCACAGGTATCGCTGCAAGGTCCAGAGTGTACCTGGTGAAGCTCTTGCCCTTGCCCATCGGCACGATGCCGCGCTCACACAGAATGATGTCCTTGTTACCCTCCGCCGCCACGTACTCGCTAAACGACAGTAGTTCCTCGATACTCGCCCCAAAGTGGCGCTTGAGCAGAACAGGCTTGCGCTGGCGCGCCACAGCCACCAGAAGGTCCTGATCATACATGTTGCGTGCGCCGATGTGCATGATGTCCACATACTTTGCCACGAGATCGACCATGGACTCTCCCCTGATCTCGGTCACAACCGGCATGTCGTAGGCATTTCCAGCTTCGCGCAGCCAGTACAGGGCCTCTTCGGCTTCTTCGCTGCCGGTCGCGCCAATGCCCTGAAAGGAGTGAACCGAGCTTCGTGGCTTGAAGATGCCACCACGAAGAATGTGCGCTCCGGCCTGCTTCACCTCCTCAGCGATACGCATAAGCTGTGCACGGCTCTCGACCGCGCACGGCCCCGCGATGATAACAGGTTCGCCGTTTCCGAGGCGCACGTCACCGATCACGACGGTCCGGTGCGCACCTGGTTCACCGAAGAATCGCGCGTACTCTCGACTGATGAGTTTGTACGGTGACTCAACGCGGTTAGCCTCCTTGACTCCCGGGAGTGTGGCAAGGCGATCGAACGGAAGCAGTCGTTCGTCACCCACCGGTCCTATGACCGTCATGTACTCACCACGGGACACATCAGCACGAAGACCGCTGTGCTCGATTTCCTTTACGACCCGCTGGATGTCTTCCTCGGTGGCATCCGTCTTCATGATTATCATCGCGTTTCCTCCGTTTTCCGTTGCCTGGCTGGTGCATCTCACCGGTCCCACAGCATACGCAAAAAGAAAGGACCCTCCCACCGGGAGGGTCCTTCTCTTGTTCTCTACTTCTGGTGGCTGACTGCGCTACCAGGCAAGACCGCTCCCGGGCGTAAAGCTGGGATAAAAGTAGAACCAATAGACGTATGCCCGGAGCGTAATCATTGCATCAAGTCCGCAGACCAGACTGTGGACCGATTGTAGAGAGGGGTGTCACAATTGTCAAGCTGACGACGGCTCTTTGTCAAAGTGTGTGGAAAGCCTCAGGAGGCGGGGTAAAGGCCAGGAGCATCTTTCTTCGGTACACCTCCACG
>PWUO01000158.1 GCA_003562555.1 Dehalococcoidia bacterium | reverse complement strand
TCCACGTGCCTTCCCTCTGATCTTATGGCAGCTGCCGCGTCCACCCTCAGAAGCAGGGGCAGGAATCTCCCATTCTGGTTCTGAAGGTGTGCGTCCAGAGATCCCGTTGCCAGGCCCGCTCTCTCCAGCGCCCTGGCAACCGTGCTGTTCCACTCAAGTGGTGGCGGAAGCGGGTCAGGCACGTATGCATCGTAGCCGAATCTCGTGTGGACTACCCGCCCACATGGTGATGTCGAGAAGAGGTTGCTGTCCATTCGGAGTCACGGGCGGGCGTGCGATATGGCCCCCGCCCGGACGATGCTATCCCACAGGTCTTCATGAGGCAAATCCATGCGGCTTCGTTTCGTAGTGGCGTGTCCGTGTAGACTGCATAGGTGACCCTTCGTTGTAATTGACAGGGAATAGGTCTATTGTTGTGCGTGAAGTCCTCATCGGTTGGAGTTACGAGTACGCTGTGTGAGGAGGTGAGGAAATGAAGGCGACACTCCTGCTGGTTCTCGCATTGGTGATTATCCCCGGATGTTCATACATCTTTCCACCGTCCAATCAGCCACCGAGAGCGTACATCACGTCCATAGTGCCCACGGAGGTAACTGAGGGAGAGTCGGTAGTCTTCACCGGGCACGGGACGGATGTTGATGGACAGGTAGTGGGTTATCGATGGCGATCGGACCTCGATGGCGAGTTGAGCCGGCTGCCGTCGTTTGAGTCTGATTCGCTTTCAGTGGGCAATCACTCGATATTCTTCATGGTTCAGGACAACAACGATGCGTGGTCGGCCGAGGCACGCGATTCTGTGAAGGTGCTTGCTGCGGTTGCGGCCCCCGCGACCGTGAACTCATTCTCAGCTTCCCTGTCCAGTATCGATGCGGGTGACAATGTGACACTGTCCTGGAACGTGTCCGACGCCATGACAATCAGCATCAACCAGGGCATCGGCGCGGTGCCTGCTGTTGGTTCGAAGACGGTCACTCCCGCCACCACGACGACCTACAGGATTACGGCGATTGGTGGTGGTGCAACTGCGACGGCGGACGTTACCGTCGTTGTACGTGTGCCGGAACAGGACTTGGAGATACTCTACTTTGAAGCCGATCCGGAGGCCGTGCTGTCCGGTGCCGTATCTACGCTGCGATGGAGCACCACGGGAGCCTCAGAGGTTACAATCCTGCCCATAATCGGGACGGTCGATGCCGAGGGCAGTGTGAATGTGACGTTGACGGGAGAACAGGTTTACAGCTTCACGCTGGTTGCCACTGACGGTGAGGATACGGTTACCGCGGACGTACAGGTGCTGAGCTACTTGCTTATGCCTACTCTCCATGAGATCACGCTGACCGCCGACATGAGTCGGAGTGGCTACGTGCGAAGCACCGGAGCCCCGTGGGCAAACTACGTCTACGTCGGGGATGATAACAACAGCATTGGGATTCAGGGCTTCGTCACATTCGATATCGCCGACATCCCCGGTGACGCGTTGATCACGGACGTTGTGGTGGACCTCAGCAACCGCGAGAGTACGTACGGGACGCCGTTTGCCGACCTTGGATGTCTCCGTGCGTACGCGCATGATTATGGAACGCTCGATGGTGGCGACTACGTGTTCGAGCCGTTCGCGGAACCTGTCATAGGACTCTGGTGCAGCCATGCTGAACTCGATACCCCTGGGGGTGGGGTCACCACGGGGTTCAGAAATGTCCTCCAGAACAAGGTGGGGGATGAACTGTTCCAGATACGCCTGCAGTTCGCACTGGCAACGGACAACGACGATGGCAATGATCTCTTGCGCTGGTACGGAAGCAAGGTGCCGAAACTCGTAGTTACGTACTACTCGTTTGACTAGCGTGTACATATCGGACCCGGGCGGGTCCATAGTCCGGAAGGGGCGTTGACGACGCCCCTCGCATCACTTGCGAGTATCCCCGTGGGACCCGATGGTATACTAGCGCGACGTCCGGACGAGGAGGTGAGCTCTGCATGCGAGTTGCAATTGTTGGCATTGGAGGGGTCGGCGGGTACTACGGCGGTAAGCTGGCCCATCGTTTCCCCCCTGGAAGCGAACACGAGATACTGTTCTTCTGTAGAGGAGCCCACATGGAAGCCATCAGGCGCGATGGCCTGAAGCTCTCCGCGAAGGATGGCGACCTGGTGGCGCATCCGGCGATGGCCACTGATAGTGCGTCCGAGATGGGCGTAGTGGATGTCGCCCTGTTCGCCGTCAAGGGGTATAGTCAACCTGAAGTGGCCCGCACGATGCGTCCGGCGATTGGTCCTTCGACGGTGGTAATACCTCTGGGTAACGGCGTTGAGAATGACGAGATACTGAAGAGCGAGATCGGCTCCGGTCGGGTGCTCAATGGGGCCGTGTACATATCAACCCATATTGAGGCTCCGGGCGTGGTCGAACAGACGGGTGGAAGTCGAAAGCTCATCTTCGGCAGTCCTGGAGGTGAGACCGATCCGTATCTTCCGATCGAGCAGATGCTGCAGGCTGCTGGTATTGATGCTGAGTTGAGCAGCAACATCGTGCGTGATATCTGGTCGAAGTTCATCTTCATCGATGCCATCTCAGGAGTGACGAGTCTCCACGGCGTCACCATCGGAACTGTGCTCGCAACACCCGAGCTCAGGGAACAACTGGTGGGATTGATGCGTGAGGTAGAGTCGCTCAGCGAGAGACTTAGCGTGGGATTGCCACCAGGGATCGTGGATCAGGCTGTCGAGCGAGCCGGGATGTTTCCCCCCGATACCAAGACGTCCATGCAGCTTGATGTGGAGAAGGGGAACGCAACCGAGCTGGACACAATGCTGGGCTACGTCGTTCGAAAGGGAAAGGAACTGGATGTTCCCACGCCGGTGCATGTCGAGCTGTACGAAGCTCTTCTCGGCAAGACCAGGTAAGGTAGCTCCCGGTCAGGGCAGCTACTGCCATGCCACCAAGGATGCGGCGATAAACGGGCGCACTCTTGAATTGGCTCGCATGGTGTCTACTTCGTGGCCTGGTAGTCGATGCTGATCTCCTCCGACATGGGCCCCTGCCGTCCCTCGGGGCCGATTACGGAGATTCGAT
>PWUO01000284.1 GCA_003562555.1 Dehalococcoidia bacterium | reverse complement strand
TACCCTCGTTCTGCTGATTCGGCCACGCTGTTCCTATGACATCAAGCCTGCAACCAGAACTCCTTCACGCCGTCTTTGGGCGCGCTACGTAACAACCGCTTCTTCGTGAGCAGTCCTGATTCGAGCAGGTGCTGCACGGGCCGGGGGAAGTTGTTGCGCGAAAGCGCTGTCTTCGCTCGGTTAATCGGCGGTTCGCAGCTCACGGATCTCGTGTCCTTCTATCACCAGGCCCCGTTCTCGTAGAAGCCCACTCCAGTAGCTCGACCAGCCGATACGCCGTTTGTCGTCAAGCAGACCAAGGCGCTCCTCCTCTGCGGTAAGCGCGGCAAACTCATTGTAGGCCTCGTGACCGGCGGCGACAAGGAGCTCCTTGCGGTGGAGGATGGGACGATTCGGTCGTCTTTCGAACGATCGGAGCGAGGCCGTTCCGCGTGCGATGTCGACCAGCGCGGAGCAGCAGAGCGCCGGATGCGCTGTGGCGAGGAATCTGGGGTAGTGGAGGTGGGCGATGCGGTGTTTGCGCTGATCGACTCGGATTACCAGGTCGTCGAGGGCGACTGGGTGGTCGGTGGTGACAAGCGTACGCAGGGCGGCGAGGGCTTCGGGGTGGACGGAGGAGGCGTGGAGCCAGAGGTGGTCGCCGATTCGTTTGCCGGTGTGCGGGGGGATCGTGGAGAGGATGAGGGGGAGAGGGTCGTTCATGGCGGCTCTGTAATGATACCTGGCAGCATACACGAGAAGCACGCCGGCGCACATCGCCCGAGTGCGTGGAGTCACCGCGAGCGACGCGCCGCCGGGACTCCTCTCTGCAACGTGCAATAGGTGGTATGAACCCTGGTGCCGGGTCTGAGACAATTGTCTTCAGCACAGGAGGTTCCGGCGCGTGGGGTGCATTCCGGGCCTTGGAGTCCTCCGACTCCCTGCGGGATCGTGAGCCGGCCGCTTTTCGGCACCAGGGTTCGACAGTCAACCTTCTACTACAGCCTCACTCCTCTAGGTCGATCTCCTCGAACAGAACCCGGAAAGAGATTGGTGCGTTGTCTGCGTCGAGTGCGTACTCAACTTCTGGCGGTTCGGCCTCGGGGTTCACCTGTGATACGAGCGAAGACGTGTCGACCTGGAGCGTGATCCTCGTGGTGTGGTCGGATGATAGAACGATTGGTTCCATTGGGACGTACAGAAAATAGACATCCCTCGTGGTACTCGCGTGAGCTCTCTCAAACCGGAAGGGCGCGTGCTCCATTATCCACTCGACGATACCCAATCGCTCGTCGTCGAGGTTGGTCAACGATCCGTACTCCCAGACCTCATCGTCGACGCCGCCATCGCCCCCCGCTTCGGTCTTGGTGTAGTGAAGCACAAACGACTCGTCCGAGAATCCAAGGATCTCACGATTCACGAACACAATGTTGTACTCGCGAACTTCAATGCGCTGACCGGTCTTGGGGCAGACGTAGTAGCTTTCGTCGTGCAAGTAGAAGCCGTGCGTACCCTGACCACGGGAGTCGGCAGGATAATACGTGTGGTCCACGCCGTAGGCCTTTCCGTACCAGTCTCCATTGTAACGCACAAGATGAGCGCTTGATTCGATGTAGATCATGTCGAGTTTTGGCCGGAGGTCGCTCGTGTCGAAATCGGTGAGTGATTGCGCTTCTTCAACAAAGACGACAGGTACGGCTCCGCGTTCGGTATAGGGTTGGTTGTAGACCCACGCGCGGGACATCCATCCATCAGGCTGGATCTCGCTCATAAAAATGAGAAGCCGGTTCATCGCGAATCCATCGATCGCTGTTGATCCTGGCTTCTCTACCGGCCGAATACCGCGTGCGGAGGATTGGGGCGGTGCGAGAATCGACGTCGTCAGAACCGCGCTGACCGGCTCAAAGTCGTCAGGATCGGGCAAGTGCGGTATCTCAACTGCGACCGGCGAATCCTGGCACGACATCACGCCTATCACGACCAGAATCACCGACATCCACGCCGAAAACCTGGTCAGCCGGCCCAGTGGGCCGTGAGTTCTGGGACGCATGCGACAAGACTATCTGAAGATCCCGGGCGAGTCCATGGGGATATTCCCCACAGCAACCGTATTGCGACGACAGGTAGGCGCAGACCGCTCCAAAGCTAATGATGCACCTTGCGGACGTATGACCGTACAGACGTGGCCGGCGAAGACTGCACACCAGTAAGCTCGAGGATCTTGCGAAACTGAGCTCGATGCGGCTGTTTGACAACATCCGCGGGGCCGCAACCGCTCCTCCGGTAGAGACGCCGGGACATCCTAGAGGCTTGGACTTGGCGCACTTTGGTGCGCCGTGGCGCAACCGGTGAGCGCGAGTACTCGTCCGCCGGGTGTCCCTCGGTCTCCCCGCCACGTGCTCACTGCATGGTGTCACTATCCAGACGCATGAGGTGTTCGCGTATTCGCCGATATGCGCGGGGCAAAAGCTCTGCAGCTACTGCCTCGCGGCGGGGATGCGTTCAGCCACGGTGCAGGGAGTGTACCAGGACGACTACACCATCACGGCCGGATTCGACGTGTTCATGGCCATTGGCTACGTCCTCGTCACCGGCAGGCCGGGTGGATGACGCGGCCTGCCGGCCTCTGCCGGATCAATCTGCTACGTTGCGGTTCGGTCTCCGATTCCAAGGAGCAGGCCCGCAACACTGATGTCTTCGTCGAGCTCATCCCAGTGCAGGCCCGTGCCGCCACCACTAATGAGATGGTTTCGTCGTTGTTCGGGAGTCGCACGCAGCAGTCGCGGGAAATATGAGAGTGGGACTGAAAGGCTCCTGCCGTCGGCGAGTGATACCCAGAGATTGTCTGCGTCAAACCAGATGCGAGTAGCTTTCGCTTCAACGGTCAAAGTGCTCATGCCAAGCCTTCCTGATGATAGAATGGCGTTCTGTGACGATCCTTTCAAGTGCTGTGAGCTCGGAGGATGAGAAGCCCCACGAACTCGCAAGCCGGACTTCTGGGTAAATCCAGAATTTCGCGACGGACTCAACCTTGCGGACGTGGACATGAAGAGGTTCAGGAGGGTCTCCCTCATTCGAGTAGAAGAAGAACCGATATCC
>PWUO01000036.1 GCA_003562555.1 Dehalococcoidia bacterium | reverse complement strand
TGCCGTCTTTCGCCACATTAGCTGTCAGGTCCGGATGTCCTGCATCAATTCCTGTGTCCAGGATTGCGAGTCGGATTCCCACCCCGGTGGCCGTTTCCCAGGCTTCCGGTGCGCCCACTCTGGCAATGCCCCAGGGGACGGTCTGCCCAATCGCCCACATCTCACCGTTCGGTTCGACGAAACGCACGCCGGGAGCCCGGCTGAGCCCCTGCAGCGCAGGCTCCGGCACTTCCGCCAGTACCACCGGGAAGTTGTTGAACTCGTGGGTCACGCGGCCGCCTGAGTTCTGAACAGCCCGTGCAGCGCCCGGTCCACCAACGAGGACCTCCACGCGCTCCGGCGAGTTGCCCTCCTGGACTGCGGCCGACACGGCACCACCGAACACCGCAGTGATTAGCGCAAAGGTGAGTACTACTGCCCCTAACCTCTTTACGGTTCCTCTAGCGTTCATAATTTGTGACCACACTCCTTCGCCTCCAGCGCTGCGCTCTTTGCCGGAGCGATCACGCATACCGCGGGAGAAGCACTCCCAATCATCGTTCATCGACTTCCAGAAATGCACCTCAGCGTATTAACTATAAGTAGTCCTTTACGACCTCGGTGTCAAGTTGCTGCACGTTCACATCCCAAGAAATCGGGGCTGCCTCATCTATTTCGTCGAACGCCGATGATCGAAGAATGCGCCATATGCTATGTGTCAGTCGGGCTGAACCACTGGAACATGGACAATGAGGAATGCACTGACTACGAAATCGGGGTTCGGCCGCCGTGTTCAGGCATGCAATGCGTCTCAGAAGTTCCGTCTGTCGCAGCTTTGACACTTCCTGGTCGGTTGCACCGGAGAAGGTTGGCGAGCTATCCTCAACTGGGAGGAATGAGAACACATGACCACAACGACAGTCATCATCCTGGCGCTCGTTCTCTACGGCTCCTTCCACCTGCTGTACCGCAGGTGGATCCACAGCCACAAGAAGCACTTCGACCACACAGTCCGGACGCGTTGGCAGCCTTGCGAGGACAAGCCTCCCCGGGAGTGAGCAGCGGTTCACGAACGGATGGATAATTCCGCGAGGTAACGGCTGTGAACTTCCAAGGAGTTCGCGCACGGGAGGCATTGGGCGCTGCTTCCGGCCATCAAGTTCATTGTCCGATAGTCGCGCGCACGTTCCAACCATCAACTTCTCGCCAGGCAGTGCGCGGTTCAGGCATTACAGCCAATCCTTCGATCTCGAACGGCTATCACCATCGGCGTGGACGATTGCGCCGCGCCGGCTATCAGAAGCACCCATCACTCTTACACGGTTAAGGCCTTCGCTCGACGTCAGACAGGCGTTATCGACCTGTTGGCATGCCCTTCAGGCGTGTTCCAGCCTGTTCCTCATTAGACCCAATGCAGGCATAACTGCACCGTTGCAACCTCGATTCGCGGCAACACCACTGCCTCGCTACAATGGGCCCGGGTGACGAATAGCCACCTTGCAAGTTATGTTCGGATTAGCGGCGCTACAGAACCGGCCCCGTGTCATCGGAGGTTAAATGGATTCAGTTATCGACGGACATTCCCGGGAGGCGCGCAATCGGCTCCAGTTCGAGACGAGCCCGTATCTGTTGCAGCACGCCACCAATCCGGTCGACTGGTTTCCCTGGGGCGACGCGGCATTCGAGAAGGCGAAGCGCGAGGACAAGCCCATCTTCCTCTCCATCGGCTACTCATCGTGCCACTGGTGCCATGTCATGGAGGAAGAATCGTTCCAGGATTCCACCGTCGCCGATCTGCTGAACAGGTCGTACGTCAGCATCAAGGTGGACAGAGAGGAGCGACCCGACATCGACCATGTGTACATGACGATGTCGCAAATAGTCACCGGACAGGGTGGCTGGCCCCTCACTGCAATCATGGCACCCGATGGAAAGCCGTTCTTTCTCGCAACGTACCTGCCCCGCGAGTCCAACTACGGACGTATGGGCCTGCTCCAACTGCTGCCGCATGTAAGCGACTACTGGGCAGAACCGTCGAAGCGCGACGACCTGCTGCGGTCCGGTAACGAGATCGTTGAGGCAGCCAGGCGCGCACTCGTCACACCGTCCAGCTCAGGGTTTCCGGCTGATACACGCTCACGGGCAGTCGCAGAATTGCAGCACGAGTTTGATCGGACACACGGAGGTTTCGGCGGCGCACCGAAATTCCCGATGCCGATGCGACTTTCGTTCCTGCTCCTGCACTGGTGGGACAGCCGCGATCCTGAGGTACTCGACATGGTGCTGACCAGCCTGAAGGCGATGCGCCATGGCGGTATCTATGACCATCTCGCCTCAGGGTTCCACCGTTACTCCGTCGACGAGCGCTGGGCAGTGCCCCACTTCGAGAAGATGCTCTACGATCAGGCGCTGCTGGCGGACGTGTACCTCGACGCATATCTTGCGACGGGAGACGCAGTCCACGCACAGACGGCAGAAGCAGTTCTCGAATACGTGTTGAAGACGTTGACCGGTCCTGAAGGCGAATTCTACTGTGCAGAGGACGCGGACTCCGGAGGCGTGGAGGGTGGGTATTACCTGTGGACCCTGCGGCATCTGCGCGATTTGCTGTCAGTGGAGGAACTGAGCGTACTGCTTGTCTCCATGGGGTTGGAGCAGAGGCAGGGGAGAGAGACTCGAACGAATGAGCCGCACGAAGATGTCGAACTGGCTCTGGCCATGATCAATCCACCTGAAGCAGTGGCACAAGAGTTGCATGTGCCGCTTGCGGAGGTGGAACAACTGCTCTCCAGCGCCAGGGCGAAGCTGCTGACGGCGCGCGAGCGACGAGAGCCGGTACTCATGGATCAGAAGGTGTCTGCCGACTGGAACGGGCTGACGATTGCGGCTCTGGCGCGCGCGGGCAGTGCACTCAACCGACCCGACTTCGTGTCAGCAGCCTCGCGGGCTGCGGAGTTTGTGATGAGCGGGATGTGCCGTGCCGATGGCGTACTCATGCACTCGTACAAGGATGGCAGGACGTCCGCGCCCGGGTTCCTGGAGGATTACGCCTTCATGGCGCACGGTCTTCTTGAGCTGTACCAGTCGACGCAGGACGTGCGTCATCTGCGCTGGTCCCTGGAAC
>PWUO01000206.1 GCA_003562555.1 Dehalococcoidia bacterium | reverse complement strand
GTGGGAGGTAGTAGCTCCTCGACTCACTCGGAGGTCTGAATATCCGTGGTCTCTCAAATGTAGCCATAGTGCGGTATCTCCGTCTTGTCATTCAGGGTACGCACACGCCGAAACTCTCCAGTTCGCGCGCGAGATGCGCCATTGGGAGGCCGACGACATTGGTGAAGTCACCCTGCAATTCGTCGATGATTGTGGAACCGAGGCCCTGGATGTCATACGAGCCTGACTTGCCCATGGGTTCTCCCGACGCCACATATGCACGAATCTGCATGGTAGTGAGTGGCCGCATGTGCACCTTCGTGTATTCCACGCCAGAGTAACGTCGGTTGGCGGACGCATGCAGTATGGCGATCCCAGTAATCAGCATGTGATGACGACCGGCCAATCGACCAAGCATGGCCTCGGCGTGCCCCGCCGAATCAGGCTTGCCCAGGATCTCGCCATCGCAAATGATCACTGTGTCGGCTCCAATCACGATTGCATCCGGGTGCCGCGAAGAGACGTCAGTGGCTTTGCGGAGGGCAAGAGTGGTCACGTGCTCCTCGGGCTGACGAGCCTCAGTTGTCTCGCTGCAATTGCTGATGTCGACGTGAAAGGGTATCCCTGCGCGGCGCATCAATTCCTGCCGTCCCTGGGACGCCGACGCAAGTACGATGGAGTTGGTCATGGCTGGTCCGTTGGCGAAGCATTTGATCCCGGATCAATGGGGCAGAAATCGAGCGAGAGTGAGTTGATGCAGTATCGCTGGCCGGTGGGTTGAGGACCGTCGTCGAACACATGGCCGAGGTGGGCACCACACGCGCCACAACTAACCTCGGTGCGCTGCATCCCGTGGCTGTTGTCACCACTGACGGTAACCCTGTCATCTGCTGCGGGCCGGAAGAAGCTGGGCCAACCTGAACCGGAGTCGAACTTGGTGTCGGAGTCGAACAGTGCCCGGCCACAGCAGACGCACTGGTAGGTTCCCGGGAGGTGATGATCCCAGTAGACGCCCGAAAAGGGAGGTTCCGTCGCGCGCATTTGAGTAACCGCGTATTGCTCCGGTGTGAGCCTCTGCAACAATTCGTTGTTGTCGGGCCTGCTAACCTCTTCCGTCATGATATCCTCCGTTCGCACTGCTGCGGATCATTAAGGGAAGATCAAGACTCATTATCCAAATGCGGGTCGAGTGGTGTCAAATTCCCACATCACAACTCCCCGGCGCGACCTCTGATGGTAGCAGAGCACATGCTCGAGACGATGCGGTGGCGCGGGCCCTGCCGGTATGGAGGACAATCGGTAATGGGAAAGAGGCGGCGCTCATCATCGCGCCGCCTCAAGGGTATACGGTGTGGAGCGGGAGACGGGATTCGAACCCGCGACACCCTGCTTGGAAGGCAGGAACTCTTCCGCTGAGTTACTCCCGCCCGCGGACCACATTATAGCAGCTAGTCCTCGTGAAAGTTGGCCTTCCGCTTCTCTAGAAATGCGGCAACACCTTCCTCGAGATTGGGATGACTCCAACAGTGTGCGAAACACTGTGTCTCGAGCATAAGGCCATTGTCCAGCGACTGATCATAGCCGAAGTTGGTTGCGAGCTTGGCCATCTTCAGTGCATGCGATGGCATACTCGCCAGCTTGTGCGCGAACTTGGTGGCTTCGGCCATGAGCTGATCAGCTGGAAAGAGACGGTTAACCAACCCGATTTCGTACGCACGCTGTGCGGTGATCTGCTCGCCTGCATAGACCAGCTCCCGCGCTATCCCAATACCGACCAGTCTCGCCAGCCGCTGTGTGCCGCCCATGCCGGGAATGAGACCAAGGAGTATCTCTGGCTGTCCGAACTTCGCGGTCTCAGCGGCGAAACGTATGTCGCATGCCATTGCCATCTCACAGCCACCACCCAGTGCGTAGCCGTTAACGGCGGCGATTATGGGTTTGCCCATTGACTCCATGATGCGCGCCACGTCATGACCCTTTTTCGCGAAGACGATCATTTCTGGTGCAGCCTTGCCGCGAAACTCAGTTATGTCCGCCCCAGCCACGAAAGCCTTCTCGCCAGCGCCTGTCATGACAATGGCGCGGACGTCATCGTTCTGCTCAAGCATGCTGAATGCGGCACCCAGCTCTCCGACTGTCTCAAGGTTGAGTGCGTTCAGAACCTTTGGACGATTGACGGTCACAATCGCAATGGGCTTGGAGACTTCCACCGTGACGTTATTGAATTCCATTACAGTCCTCCGTTCTCGTCTCGCCTCGTAATTACCTACTTGGATGAGTAGTCGTAGAATCCACGCCCGCTCTTGCGGCCAAGGTAACCTGCGGCCACGTACTTCTTAAGGAGAGGGCAGGGGCGATACTTCGGGTCGGAGAACCCATCGTACAACACATTCATCACGTGGAGGAGTACGTCGAGACCGATGAGGTCTGCCAACTCCAAGGGGCCCATCGGATGGTTGAACCCCAATTTGAGGCACGCATCGATCGATTCCACCGTTCCCACTCCCTCATAGAGCGTATACATGGCCTCGTTCATCATGGGAACCATTATGCGGTTGGCGATGAAGCCGGGGAAGTCGTTGGCCTCCACAGGGCTCTTGGCCATCTTCTCTGCGAGAGCAGCCGTAATGTCGTAGGTTTGACGTGACGTGGCGAGGCCGTTGATGACCTCGACCAACTTCATGACCTGCGCCGGGTTGAAGAAATGCATGCCAACTACCAGGTCTGGTCTCCCAGTGGCGGCGGCGAGGCGGGTCACGGGAATCGACGAGGTATTTGTAGCGAGAATTACCCCTGGCTTGCAGACTTCGTCAAGCTTCCTGAACAGTTCGAGCTTAAGGTCGAGTGTCTCCGTTGCAGCTTCTATCAGGAAGTCCACATCCTTCATGTCCGCGAGATCCGTGCTCTTGCGAATCCTGCTGAGAACATCGGCCTTCTGGTCGGCCGAAATACGCTCCTTGTCCACCTGGCGTTGCAGATTCTTGTCGATGGCGGCGATACCGCGGTCGACATACTCCTGCTTGATGTCGTTTAGAATGACATCGAAGCCAGCTACCTGGGAGGCTACCTGGGCGATGCCGCTGCCCATCGTGCCTGCACCAACAACACCTATCGTCTTCATATCCATCGTGTCGTCCTCCTTGTGGTACGTGACGTTACGTGGTTAGGGTGACGAAAGCCAGTCTAGCAGCCACCCTGGGGCAAATCAATCACGGGCGATCTGTCACCATCGTTGCTCAGACCTCACAGTCGAAGGGGCGAGGCCCTCTGTGGGTCCCGCCCCTGTCGTGGCTACCTGAGTGGTCGGGGTGAGAGGACTCGAACCTCCGACCTCATGGTCCCAAACCATGCGCGCTACCAACTGCGCCACACCCCGGACTTCGTGTCTCGGGTGCCTCGCATGGAACGGCTATGCCGTTACCTGAGAGGCTTCAACCTTTCTCAACAGTGCTGCCCAGTTCCTGTCCACCGTCTGCTGCATCTCGGCGATGTCGTCCGCATTGAAGTGCCGGAAGCGGCCCTGCAGCTTAACGTACTCGTCAACGGGCTTCAGCTTGGCGGGTTTCACATTGAGCTTATAGACCCCATTCTCAAGCTCCCACAGGGGGAAGATGCCCGTCTCAACTGCCATCTTGCCTATCTCTACGGACAGGTTTGGCGCGGACCGCCAGCCGGTAGGACAGACTGAGTACACGTGCAGGTACGCCGGCCCTTTCACCTCAGCAGCCTTCTTCACCTTGGCCATGTAGTCGAAAGGATAGCTGGCACAGGCTGTCGCCACGTAGGGGATGTTGTGATCGGCGACGATCGCGGGTACGTCCTTCTTCTGCGTCTGCTGGCCTGCGAATGCCGCACCGACGGGTGTGGTGGACGTCGAGGCACCGTGAGGCGTTGCGCTCGAGCGTTGAATACCCGTGTTCATGTACGCTTCGTTGTCCATGCAGATGTACACGATGTCGTGGCCACGCTCCAGCGTCCCCGACAGCGCACCAAGGCCGATGTCGGCTGTTGCACCATCGCCTGCAAAGCAGACGGTGTTAATCTTGCGATGACCTCGTTTACCCTTCTCCTCGAGAATGTCGAACGCAGCACTGACCCCACCTGCGACGGCCGACACGTTCTCGAAAAGTGTCTGCATCCACGGCACTTCCCAAGCCGCATCGGGATAGGCAGAACCGACGCCCGACCAGCAACTCGCAGGTGTCATGCATATCGTGTCTTTGCCCAGTACCTTGAGGGCAAGTCTGATGTTGATGGCGAGACCGCAGCCCTGGCATGCCCTGTGCCCGGAGGACAGGAACTCCTCCGTGGTGATCTGGTTCTTTCCAAACTTTATGTATTCACCTTCCATGGTTACCCCCTTATGCCAACGGTCTCGACCATATGCTGTGAACCGCATTCGCATATTGCCTTCCCACGGTCGATCACTTCCTCGAACTCGGTTACCTCGAGGTTGCGCCCGCAGAAGGCCCCAAGAATACCGGCAACTCTGAGAT
This sequence comes from Dehalococcoidia bacterium, assembly GCA_003562555.1. Taxonomy (GTDB): domain Bacteria; phylum Chloroflexota; class Dehalococcoidia; order GIF9; family AB-539-J10; genus SKVJ01. Next base: position 7,382 of record PWUO01000206.1, on the reverse strand, counting down.
CGTTGCGCACGCCAAACAGCGCAGCCTTCATCTCGCCGATGATAGGTCCGGTCGGTCCGCCGAGGGTCGGAGCGCGATCGAAGATGACCAGATTCTCTGCACCTTCCACCGCCTTGTACAGATCCTCAAACGGGAAGGGCCTCCACAGGTGAAGCGTCAGCAGTCCAACGCTCTCTCCCTGCTCACGCTTGATGTCGACGGCTACCTTTGCGGTCTCACTCAGGCCTCCGGTTACCAGGATGAGAGTCTTTGCACCCTCGGTCCTGTATGAATCGATCGGATTGTAGTAACGGCCGAACCGGTCCCCAAAGTCTTTCCATACCTCTTTGATGACCGAAACCGTTCCACGCACATGGACGTCCTGCGCCTTCTTCAGCTCGCCGTACGTTGCCGGGCTCATCACGCTGCCATAGCAGCACGGGTTGTCCGGATCATACATATATGGATGCTTGTAGGGAGGTAGGAACGCGTCGACCTCCTCCTGTTCAGGAAGTTCAACCGCTTCGACCACGTGTGAAAGCGTGAAGCCATCCATGTGAACCATGAACGGAAGCAGCACGCGCGGATCCTCCGCGATGCGGAATGCTGACAACGTGAAGTCAAAGATCTCCTGATTGTTGGCAGCGAACACCTGCAACCAGCCGGTGTAGCTCGCACTCATCGCATCGGAGTAGTCGCCCCAGATATTGGCAGGCGGGCCGACCGCCCTGTTTGAGACAGCCATGACGACTGGCAGACGCATGCCAGCGACGAAGTACAGCACCTCGTGCATCAGGAAGAAACCCTGCGACGCGGTGGCGGTAAAGGTTCGTGCGCCGGCGCCAGACGCGCCCCAGCACGCGCTCATTGCCGAGTGCTCGGATTCAACCGGGATAAACGCCGCCTTCAGATCACCATTGTGTACGAAGTCGGCCATCCGCTCAATTATGTGCGTCTGCGGAGTGATGGGATATGCGGCGACCACATCAACATCCGCCATTCTCGCCGCTTCAGCTGTGGCGAAGGAACCTTCCAGCGGTACGCGCTTGCTCATTAGGCTCCCTCCTCAACCATTGTGATTGCATCCTTAGGACACACCTGCGCGCAGATACCACATCCCTTGCAGTAGAAGAGGTTGGCATCGTACGTGCCGTCCTCGGTCCTGACGATGCAGGCATCCGGACACATGAGCCAGCACATGCCGCACTTAATGCACTTGCTCCTGTCCACGATCGGCCTGTCAGTCCGCCAGTCTCCGGTCTTGTACTCCTTGGCGCCTCCAGCATAAGGCAGAATGTTTCCGAATTCACATTCCTGCCACTTCGGAAGCGCGGATGGTCGCACCTGATTCTTTGCCATCTGCTAGTCCTCCATGTCGAGCTCGTTGTATGCTCGCGTCATCGCCTTGATGTTGCCATCAGCCCTGTCACCGAACCGCTCTCTGAGTTGGTTCTCCAGAGATTCCATCTTGACCGCACCTGTAACGCGGTTGAGCGCACCCATCATTGCGGTATTGGCGATCGGCAGCTTGATGGTCTCCCTTGCGATCTTCAAACCGTCGATCGCAGCCACCGGCCACTTCAACCCGTACTTCTCTTTGAGTTCCTTGGCGCTCAGGTGGTGGTTGACTATGATCTTGCCAGTGTCCTTCAATCCAACGGTAACGTCGATCTGGTCCAGAAGTTTCGGATCGACCACGACGAGAATGTCAGGCCTGGCGATGTCCGTGCGAATACGAATGAACTCATCGCTGATTCTCAGAAACGCGGTGACCGGCGCGCCACGGCGCTCAGGGCCGAAACTGGGGAACGACTGGGCGAACTTGCCTTCGTCGATAACAGCCGCGGCGAACAGTTCTGCTGACGTGACGGTTCCCATACCTCCACGCCCGTGCCACCTCACCTCAAGCATCTCAGGCATAGTGTGATACCTCCTTCACTTCCAGATGGAATGACAACATTGGTCGCATACGATGCGTCGGATAGTCGGACGAGGGCGCAAGCAAGCGTCGCTGGGACACAGGACTGAATACATCCCGCGCGTATCTTAGCATATTTCGTATACGAAAGACTCCCTTGGACTACCCTGCGGGGAAGCGCACTGCCCGCTCTTTCAGCAGTGCGATATCTTCGTTGACCTTATCCTGAATCTTGGCTATCTCAGCCGGCGACAGGTGGCGAAAACGTCCTTGCGCCTTCAGGTATTCCTCAACAGGCTTGAGCGTCTTGGGTTCATAGTTAATGCGGTACTTACCGTTCTCGATCTCGTAAAGTGGGAATACTCCCGTTTCCGTGGCAAGCTTCCCGATCTCGATCGTTCTGTCGGACGTGGTTCGCCATCCCGTGGGACACACGGTGTACACATGTATGTATGCGGGGCCCTTGACTGCGATACCCTTCTTAACCTTGTTCATCAGGTCGAAGGGGTAGCTCGGAGATGCGGTCGCCACGTACGGAATCCCGTGTGCCGCGAATATCTCCACAAGGTTCTTCTTCTGGGTGCTCTGGCCCATGCTTAGCTTCCCTGCGGGCGCAGTGGTCGTGGACGCGCCATACGGAGTTGCGCTGGACCTCTGGATACCCGTGTTCATGTAGGCCTCATTGTCCCAGCAGAGGTATAGAAAGTCGTGTCCACGCTCGAGGGCGCCAGAAAGTGACTGAAGACCGATGTCACTGGTGCCGCCGTCTCCGCCCATAGCAACGAACTTGATGTCCCTCTCGGGAACCTTGCCCTTGCGCATCATGGCCTTGAGCCCCGCCTCGATGCCGGAGATCTCCGCACCGGTGTTCTCGAATAGCGTATGGAGCCAGGGAAGCTGCCACGAGGTCACAGGCAAGGGTGAGGTGCATACCTCACTGCAGCCCGTCGCCATGGCGATGATGGCATTCTCACCAACGGCCTTGCAGACCAGCCTGATTGCCAGAGCCTCGGCGCAGCCGGTGCAGAATGTATGCCCCGGCGCAAGGTATTCCCTGGCGTCGATCTGGTATTTTCCTACCTTTACGGTATCCGATGCCATGCTTACCCCCTTACTCCGGTGCCGAGTTTGAGACCACGTACTAGCAGCGGCTCGTAGAGGTCGTCGGACCCCTTCTCAGTGATCTCGTTGGCTCGTTCAATCATGTATGCGAAAGCCTCGGCGTCGACCTCACGTCCTCCGATTCCGCCGATGAAGTTCACGACCTTTGGACGCGCTGCAACGTCATAGAGTGCCGAGCGGAGTTCAGAGGCAACCGGACCACCCGGTCCGCCGAACGAAAAACATCGATCAAGGACCGCAAGTGTCTTGACATCCTTAACCGCCTCCCGGAAATCATCAAACGGGAATGGACGCCAGAGGCGCAGGTTGAGGTGGCCGACCGCCTCTCCCTTTGCGCGTCGCTCGTCAATGACCATCTTGGCGGTCTCACCCAGGCTTCCCATGGTGACCACCAGAGTCGAAGCGCCTTCCGCCTTGTAGGTCTCTACCGCCTTGTACTCACGGCCGAAGATGTTGCTGAACTCCTTCCAGCCCTTGTCCAGTATGGGACGGGATTGCCGCAGGGCGAGCTCCTGTGAGTACTTGACCTCAGTGTAGATGTCCGGAAGTCCAAAGCAGCCGTGCGACGTGGGTTTGGCCGGGTCAAGTGCCAAACGATAGTGGTACTCGGGAAGGAAGCGGGTGACTTCATCCTGTTCCGGCAGCAGGAGCGGCTCTGTAACATGTGAAAGTATAAACCCGTCGAGGTTCACCATGACCGGGAACATGACTGCGGGATCCTCGGCCACACGGAATGCCCACAGGGTCATGTCGAAAGACTCCTGATTGTTCTGGCAGAACACCTGTATCCAGCCGGTATCGCGGCAAGCCATGACGTCGGAATGGTCACACCAGATATTAATCGGTGCTGAGAGCGCCCGATTACAGATGGCCATGACGATCGGATACCTATGAGATGCGGCGATGTAGAGTGCTTCGTGCATCAGTTCCAATCCCTGGCCCGCCGTTGTCGTAAACGACCTGGCCCCCACTGCCGCGGAACCGAGCACGCAACTCATTGCGGAATGCTCCGATTCAACTGGAACGTATGCGGCGTCCAGGTCTCCATCTGCGACCATCTCCGCAAGTCGCTCCGGAATGTGTGTCTGTGGCGTAATGGGATACGCAGCGATCAGATCGACGTCGGCCATCTTGACGGCTTCGGCGACTGCGTGGGAAGCCTCAAGGACAACACGCTTGCTCACTGCTCCACCTCCTCGTGCATGGTGATTGCGTCTTTGGGGCAGACTGCTGCGCAGATGCCACAGCCCTTGCAGTGGTACAGCTCTGGCTCGAAATAGCCGTCATCGAGCGGTATGATTGCCGCATCGGGACAGTGGAGCCAGCAGATACCGCACTTGATGCACTTGGCTTTGTCGACCTCAGGTCGTTGAGTGCGCCAGTCTCCCGTGCGCTTGAAACTGGCGCTGCCGGGCTCGGTGACGATTGCCCCTAGTTCGACGTCTGACCAGGGCACTTCTCCCGGAGACTTGTATCCTCTCATCTTCATATCGCTGCTCCTTCGAAAAGCAGTTCGTCATACGCGCGCTGCATTGCAGTGAAGTTCTGGGATGCCCTGGAACCGAATCGTTCCTGTAGTGCCTCCTTCATTGCCTCCAGAGGAATGATCGGTGCGACCTTCAGGAATGCACCGATCATCGCCGTGTTGGTAATTGGCAGTCCTATCGTCTCCTGGGCGATATGCGTGGCATTCACGGATGCCACCGGCCACTTGTAGCCATAGTCAGCCTTCAGCTGCTTCGGGCTGCGGGACGAGTTGATGATGATCACGCCGTTGTCCTTAAGTCCCTCAGTCACGTCGACGACACTCAGGAGACGAGGATCGATGACGACGGAGTAATCCGGGGTTCGGACATTAGTACGGGTGCGAATGAACTCATCGCTGACACGGAGGAATGCGACCACCGGAGCTCCCCGTCTCTCCGGGCCAAAGCTGGGAAACGATTGGGTGAACTTGCCTTCGCCAGCTGCGGCCTGGGCAAGCAACTCAGCCGAAGTCACCGCCCCCAGTCCTCCTCGCCCATGCAACCTTACTTCTAGCAATTCGGCCATGGGGAACCCTCCTTACGGTATGGAAGTGTGAACACGTACCCCTGAAGGGACTCGAACCCTTGCCACTGGCTCCGGAGGCCAGTGCTCTATCCACTGAGCTACAGGGGCTCATTCGTCGCTAGTTTACCACCGGCATAGCTGGCAGGCAACCATCGGCCGGTCGTGAGAGGTGGTCATCCTGCCCCAAAGGCGAACAGAATATAGGCTGCGATCACATAGAGACCCACCAGCAGAGGGCCATACCAGCTGATACGCCAGAACAGATATCTGCCTGTTCCTCGCCAGATCGCTATTCCCATTATTCCTACCATCAACGCGGCACAAATCATGACGGCAAGGTTTACCTGAGACGCACCTGCAAACAGGGATCCGCGAAGGTACACCGCGTCAACGAGACCGAGCATACCAGTGTCGAGCATATTGGCACCGAGAATGTCCGCGATCGCGATGTCGCGAAAACCCATGCGCACTGCCGACACGCAGACCACTAGTTCGGGTGCCGACGTGGCCGCGGCGAGCAGAAGGTTACCGACGAAGCTACTGCCCCAGCCGGTAATGGTCGCGATCTGATCACCGACGAAGGAGAGCCAGATTCCCGCAACCACCACGAGGGCCGCAGCACCGAAGAACCGTACGAGGGCCCCTCGAAGGTTCAGTGCGCCGTAGCGTGTTACTCCACTTGTGTCCGGAGCGCTGTCACGACGCTCTGACATCAGTATCCTTCGAATGGCAAAGACATAGGCGACCATCAACACCAGTCCGCTGAGACTCAACCACCCCAGCATGGGAAGCGACACGCGTGGTGCCAGAAAGAGACCTGCGCTTGCGATGCACAGGAGCAGGAATCCCCAGCGCACGCCCGGCAGATGCCTCTTGCTCGTTTGAGCCAGTACGGGACGCTTTCTGTTGGCAATATCCAGTACGGCCAGGAGAGCGAGGTTGAAGCAACAGCTGCCGATCAGCGTCCCGACCGCGAGGTCAGGCGAGTCCACCAGCGTCGCAGAACTGATGCCAGTCGCCATCTCGGGCATGGCAGTGATCATCGCTACCAGAGCCAGGCCGATCCAGATACGGCCGAGCTTACTCTTCTCAGCGATGACGTCGGCGTATTTGGCAAGGCGCGTGCCTGCGAACAGTATCACTACGAGACAGGCGAAGAACTGCAGCCAGATCAAAGCGCGGATATTCTACTACAGTCGCCTCTCAATAATTTCTGGTCCTGTGGGAGATTGCGCGCTACTGAGCTCCACACGCGGGCAGCGTGGGAAGCACGTTGCTTACAGATGGTGGACAGCACTGACGTGAGTGCTGTCCACGCAGAGACCGTGTGAGTGACTATCGAATCATTTGCGCTGGCAACCAAGTGATGATCTGGGGGAATAACATACATAGGACCAAACCGACAAGGACGAGAACCACGAACGGCGCCACGCCGCGGATTATGTCCGCCATGGTCAAGCCCAGCGAGGGACTTGCGCTACCTCTGAGAAAGAATATTCCGACTGCGAACGGGGGAGTCATAAACGAGGACTGCAGATTGATGCAGATCATCATGGCGAACCACAGCGGGTCGAAGCCCAGGGTGGGGGCCAGCGGAGAGATAATGGGTACGACGATGAAGAGAATACCAATCCAGTCTATGAAGAAGCCTAGCAGGAAGATTACCAGCATAACCATAGCGAATGACCCCCACCGTCCGCCGGGAGCCGAAAGAATGAATGCTTCAACAACTGCGCCGCCGCCTGCGCTGAGGAAGATTCCTACGAACGCACCAGCACAACTGGCAATCAGCAAGATCATGCCAGTGAGTCTGAATGTTTCGAGAGCCGTGCCATACAGCACCTTGAGGTTAAGTCTCTTGTAGAGTAGCGCAAGGATGGTGGCTACGAGGGCACCTGATGCGGCGGCTTCTGTAGGAGCGGCCACTCCCAGGAAGATAACGCCTAATACCGCGAGAATGAGAACCGCCGTCGGCAATAGTGAGGTTACAAGTAGCTTCGTCTTGGCAGATAATGGGACGTCTCTGTCTGAAACGGGAATTGGGGGGCCGATGCTGGGTTGTAGGACGCAGCGCACGGTAATGTAGGTCATATACAGAACGGAGAGTAGAAGACCCGGTATGAATGCTGCCATGAACAACCTGCCCACGGATATCATGGCCATGGGACCGTAGATGATAAGCATAATGCTTGGAGGTATAAGTATGCCCAGGCATCCTCCAGCAATGACTGCCCCGCTCGCGAGACCTTTGTCATAGCCTCTGTGTAGCATAGCTGGTAATGCCACCATTGCAAGCATGGTGATAGATGCC
>PWUO01000156.1 GCA_003562555.1 Dehalococcoidia bacterium | reverse complement strand
TTAACTGGGACACATTCGGCCTCGGCGAGCAGTTCTGGGCGGTGGCCGTAATCGTGGTGGGCATCGTCATTGCGCTCTCCGTGCTCTTCACCCGGAGGGACCCTTACTACGCGCTTGTGGTCGATTGGGCACTGCTCGGCATATTGCTGCAACGGCTGTCCGTCAACACCGCAACCGATCAGGGCATCGTCATCACGACAATGGCAGGGGTGGCCATAATCACGGCCGGCGTCGTTGTGCAGGCGATAAGAAAGAAGGTATACTAACGGCCAAGGTTGTGCCGGACGTGTGCCCGACGCGACAGGATAGACAGGCGACTCCCGCCGAGGACCGGGCACAACCGGAAATCCGGAGCTTGTGCCGGCTGATCCGCGCACAGAGAATGGAGGACAACTATCGCTGCCAATCCTAGAGGCCGACACTTCTACTTCGCCCTTTTCCTGGTGCTGGCTATCGTCGTAGTTTCGGTAGGAAGCTACCTCCGCTGGTGGGACCTGGGATTCCACGTCGCGTCCCTTCGCCTTGCTCACTGGCTGGCCTATATCGCTACCGGCTACATAGCCATCTTCACGCCCATATACGCCAGGCTCAAACGCCGTTCTCCGGGACGTTTCCGAACTCTGCTCAACATCCACGTCTTTGGGAACCTCGTTGCCTTCCTGTTGATCTCCATGCATTACGCCCATCACATGGGCAGGCCACCCGAGTTCCCCCCAACGATCGGCACAGGGTTGACACTATACGTAATCCTCGCCATTATGGTCCTGACCGGCCTCATGCAGCGTTTTCGGCTCGCGACTCGTCTCCAGAAGACCTGGAGATTCGTCCATGTCGGCCTCAGCCTCTCCTTCTACATCGTTGTGATCATGCACATCCTGATCACTCTGGGTGTCGTCTAGGATGCTTGCCGTCGGCAGGCTGCGAACCGGAAATCCCTGGCTGTATCCGGTCCCGCCGGACGAAGTGCCGGAGAGAGTGGCATGCCGGGCTGCTACTCAACGTCGGGCCTGACCTGCTTTAAGGGCGGGATGAACCTTCCGGTGCGCCTCATGTAGGCGCCATACTGGTCACCGAACCTGTCCAGCAGCATCTCTTCTTCTCTCCTGACGCGCAGCAGGATAATGAGCATAAGGCCGGCCATCCAGCTGACGCCGATGAACCAGTTTGAGGTAAGGAAGAAGACGGCTATATGCAGCAGAAAGAAAGCCGAGTACATGGGGTGCCTGATGCGGCTGTAAGGTCCGTCGGTGACCAGCACCTGGCGGTCCTTAATAGCCAGCCGGGCCGACAGATTGCTGCCCAGGCTACGGTGTATCCAGACGAACCACAGGAGTGCTCCTATACCGAGAACCCACCCCATTATCCTTGCCCACGCCGGAAGGGGCACCGCAGCCCACGCCAGCGTCTGCGGCACGAAGAAGTAAAGGAAGATCGTGAACACCTCGTAGCAAATCAGTATGCTCAGCCACATCGAGTATCTCCTGCGCTCCTCGATGACGGTCTTATAGCCGGCCCTTTTGGTCTTCACGTAGTACAGGATACGTATCAGGGAAAACGCCACGAAGACGGTTATCAGTACGACCTTGCCTATCTCCTCGATCAACGTATGTCTCCGTGGCCTTATCGGGCAGCGTATCCCGGGTACGCTTCGTATCGTACATGGTCGCCCGAGCGCCGGTCAAGTCTTCCTGGGACTGCCCCCGTCACCTCAGCCCCTAACGTAGTATCCGGCTTTGCGGCGGAAGATCCATCCCGTGAAACACACCTAACCCATCGGAACAGCAGATAACGCGCGCAATCGACATATAACCGTTGGGTGCGATGTGGTACAATCCTCGCATCAGGAACAAGGCGCTACGTGGCAGACCTCAGTCCAACCGGGGCGCAAGACCGGCAGCCTAGCAGCCACAGTGACGAAACAGGAGGTAAGCAAACAGGAATGAACGGCACGCTTTACGAAGAGAGGATCCTTTCCAGGTGGAATGTCGTCATCATGGGCATAGTGATCATCGCCCTGCTGGTCACCCTGGTCTGGCAACTGGTCGAAGGGCCGGTAGGGACCGACCCGGCCCCGAACTGGCTACTCATCGCGTTGATAATTCTCTTCGTGGCCATCGGTACCAACTTCGCCACACTTACCGTCAGGGTAGACCTGCACGGCGTCACCGCAGGCTACGGCATCATACGCCACAATGTGTCCTGGGGCAACATCGCCGGTTGCCGCCTCGATGCAGCGTCGGCGGTAAGGTACGGCGGCTGGGGCATCCGCACAGGCTGGGTCGACGGCAAAAAGAGGCTCATCTACAATATCATAGGCGCCCCGCGGGTGGTCGTGGAGAAGAGACAGGGCAAGTACGACGAATTCGCGTTTTCCACCAGAAACCCGGAGGCGGTGATGAAGGCCATAAACGAGGGGCTGGGCAAGAGGTCGTGAACAGGCGGCAACCGCTACCCCGATAGGCAATCAACGAACGGCAAGAAAGGTAGGTACAATGGCAGGAGCAGCAGCCGCAGCAGCCATCGCGATAGCGAACGCCATCAAGGCATCAGGTGCTATTGTCGAGGTCGATCCCGAGGTCTTCACGACGATGCTGGCACGGGAGAGGGAAGACCGCCCGCTGGTGATAATGGCCCAGAGCGGGTTCATCAGGACCAGATACCGCTACCTGACAGCCTGCCGGGGGTTCATCTTCTCCACCGAATCCGCAGCTCCACTGATGCTGCCGGGCCACGCCGACCTCATCACCGCACGCAAGATCTGGACACCCAGTTGACCAGTGCGCCGACCGGACATTGCGGAGCGGCGAAAAGGCTATCATTCAAGTGGCACATCGTGAGCCAACCCGGGCAGACCGAACGAGAACAGTTCTCTACGTGGCCGCCTATGTAATGATGCGGCGGACCAGGACCGAGATACCCTGGAAGGACTGAGCCGGCTATTCCCAGCGGAAGAGCCGCACCGCCACCAGCAGGCTGCCCACAGACCATCCACCAGCGATAAGAAGCTCGCGCCAGATCTCGCCGGCGCCGAGGTCCATGATGATCACCGCGCGGAACACGTCGTTGAGGCTGGTGGACGGCAGAACGCCTGAGAAAGTCCTGAGAAAGTCGGGCATCATCT
>PWUO01000077.1 GCA_003562555.1 Dehalococcoidia bacterium | reverse complement strand
TGCGAGACCTGCTGCCCGAGCGTCGCACGGAGTGCTGCCTGCAGCAGATGGGTCGACGTGTGGTTCCGTGCTATGTCCCAGCGCCTGCCCTCCTCCACCCGTGCGGTAACGACATCACCAACCTTCAGGCTTCCGCGTGTCACCCGACTTCTGTGCACGATGACATCCGCTGGTGTTCGCACGGTGCTGGCGACATCAACGTCCACCGAGTCGTTGGCGATGCGTCCACTGTCGCCTACCTGACCACCCATCTCACCGTAAAACGGCGAGCAGTCCAGGATTAGGTCGACTTCTTCGCCTTCCTGCACCGAGTCGATTGCCTCATCGCCTCGGGTCAGAGCCACCACTGTCGCCTGGACGTTGAGCGCCTCGTAACCGAGGAACTCGGTCGGCGGAGTGCCCGCAAGCGAGGCGCCAATTTCTACCGTCGAGTGAAAGCTGTGAGAGGTGCGGCCTTTCTCGCGCTGGCGCTCCAGCGCTGCCTCGAAACCGTCAGCGTCGATGCTGATGCCACGCTCCCGTGCTACCTCGGCGGTCAGTTCGCGCGGAAAGCCGTACGTGTCATAGAGCCGGAACACATCTTCGCCCGCCAGCGTATTCCGGCCGGCTGCAACGGCCTGGTCGATAAGGTCATCGACGATACTGACACCTGTCTCCAGTGTTGCCATGAAGCGCCGTTCCTCGGCGTCGATGACGTCGAGCACGAGCTGCCGATGCGTCTGTAACTCTGGGTACGAGGCGCTCATGTGCGCGATTACGGCGTCGGCAATCTCGGTAAGAAACGGGCGTGTAAGACCGAGACGGCGGCCAAACAGCGACGCGCGGCGAAGGATTCGTCTGAGGACGTATCCACGACCCTCGTTGGCCGGCAATACGCCGTCGGCAACGAGGAAGGCCATACCCCGACCGTGTTCAGCGACTATGCGCATGGCTCTGTCGGTCTCAGGATTCTCACCGTAGGAACGCCCTGACAGAGAGCCGACAAGACTGATGAACCCGCTGAAGAGGTCGGTCTCGTACACACTCGCCCTGTCCTGCACGGCGGCGACGACGCGCTCAAGGCCCATTCCCGTATCGATATTGGGCTTCGGCAGGGGAATGCGTGATCCGTCCGGCTTCTGATCGTACTGCGTGAACACCAGGTTCCAGATCTCGACGAACCGGCCACAATCGCAATTGGGTCCGCACGTGGGCAGACTGCAACCGAACTCGGCACCACGATCGTAATGCAGCTCGCTGCATGGGCCGCACGGCCCTGAGTTGCCGGCAGGACCCCAGAAGTTGTCCTTCTCCCCGAAGCGATAGATCTTCTCAGCGGGCACCCCTGTTTCTTCCCACATGCCAAACGCTTCATCGTCGTCCAGATACACCGACGCCCACAACCGGGATGGTTCGAGATGAAGGTACGCAGTGACGAACTCCCACGCCCAGTCGATTGCCTCTTTCTTGAAGTAGTCTCCGACACTGAAGTTGCCAAGCATCTCGAAGAACGTCAGGTGCGTGCCATCGCCCACAGAATCGATGTCGGTGGTACGAAAGCACTTCTGACAGGTTGCGATGCGCACATTCGGCGGCGTCTGGATGCCGAGGAAGAAGGGTTTGATCTGGACCATGCCTGCGGTAGTGAAGAGGAGGGTCGGATCACCATGGGGGACGAGAGATGAGCTCGGCAATATGGTGTGGCCGCGTTCGCGGAAGAACTCGAGGTACAGGTCTCGGATCTCGTTACTTGTCATGCGTGTATGCCCCTGCGAAAGATGTGCTGGAAATCTTACCATATCCACGTACGGAGACGATGTGAGGCTGAAGACCGAAGCGATATCTCAGCGCGTTGGGGAACCCAGCAGGCTCGTGACAAGCATGTCGAGTGCGATGCGCTCGGTATAGACACCGGTCTTGATGGCACGATCCGCCTCCAGTACCTTCCGCAACGCGCGTCGCACCTGCGCTTCGGAGTATCGCTCCGCCTGCTGTGTGGCGCGCTGCAGCGCGAACGGTTGCAGACCGGCGAGTTCCCCCGATGCGTGCCGTGGAGTGTCCGGGTAGTCCCTGCTTTCACGGACGAGCGCGATGAGCCGCAACTGTCGTGCGATCATGGTGAACAGGTAACCTGCCGAGAGACCCTTCTGGTACATGTCGTCGATCCGTCGACGGGCCACTTTCGAGTTCCTCTCGACGATCGAATCGACCAACACGAATATGCTGGTCGTCGCGCCGGAAATGATCATCCGGTCGACCATTGCGGTCGTAATTGTGTCTCCGTAGCTGTACGCCGTAAGCTTCTCGATCTCCGAACTCAGCTGCCAGAGATCGGCACCCACGACCATCGCCAGACGCGCTGCAGCCTCGTGATCGATACGTCCGCCATGTTTGTCGATGCGCTCTGCAATCCAACGCACAAGGTCCCGCCCCGTGGGTGGGAGCAGATTGTGTGTGGTAGCGACCGGGGAGAGCGCATCAAGCAGTGTGTTTGACCTGCCAAGCTCTCCGTCAAGAAGAATGAGAACATTCTGATCCGGAAGCGCGCTGACTCGAGAAACGAATGTCTCCCATTCGCCTATGTCCGACGCCTTCTTGCGTTTTCCCCTGGCACGTGAGGACGTGTCCCGTGAGTTGGATCGCCCGAAGCGTCCAAGGAGTTCCTCCACCACAACGAGGCGGGTATCACCAAAGAGCGAAACCTGCTCACAGGCCTGGAGTATCTCGTCCTGCGTGGCCGTCCTGCCGTCGATCCAGTGCACCGTCCCCGGCACAATCGCATCCGGGGTCGCAGACGTGAGGACCTCACGCAGCACCTCACGCGCGGTAAAGGAGTCCGGTCCGTATATCACGTGGAGCACGGCGGCATTCTAGCATGTGCGGAGTCACCATCCGGAAGCTGACTCGCACCTGTGGTGCTACAATGTGCTCGACCAGTACCTATGAAAGCAGCGATTGTCGGACTTCGTCATAGCGGCAAGACCACGCTGTTCAATGCGCTTACCGGCGGAGTGGCGGAGGTTGGCTCTTATTCGTCTGCGCTGAAGCCCAATATCGGCGTGCGGAAGGTGCATGATGCGCGACTTGATGAGCTTGCCCGCCTGACACGTTCCGCCCGTATCGTTCCGGCTGAGATCAACCT
>PWUO01000263.1 GCA_003562555.1 Dehalococcoidia bacterium | reverse complement strand
GTGTTTTCAGGTGCTCCTTCAGGAATATTGGCCTCAATCTCAAGGGTAACTTTAACTTCAGCATTATCCAGGCTTGAAAGGTGTTTTATAACCTCATCTGCAATCTGGCTGGCACTAAACCCTGCCCTCTGCGGGTCAAGTTTCACACTACCGTAATACCGTCTCTTTTTGGCTGACAACTCTTCTTCCTTTGCAGGGTCTTTATCATCAAGGCCAACTTGTTCCCCTGTTCCACCACCAGGACTTAGAGTAACGCCATTTCCACCACCCTTTAAACCCTCTTTATCTATTTCAATTTGCTTCCGGGCAACTTCTGCCTTTACTATTAAACCATGCGCATCACTGTCATAAACAATATTTCCTCCTGCACCTCCGCGCAAACCCCTGAAACGTTGCTCTGTGTCATCATAGCTTTCAGCATATGCAAAAGCATCTTGCTGCCAGGTATCCATCGACAATCCATCTTGAACAGCATTGACCAACACTTCGCTATTCTTAAGCCTTGGCAGATAGAGATAACGAGCATAGTCATCGATTAATTGCCTTATAGAAACGCAATCACCTCTCCAGAGAGGAATGTTATCAAGTTCCATCCGCAGACGTGTAGCACCATAAACGGTAACTAATAGTTCGTCGTTACGCAACTTTTTACTGGCTTTTTCAGCCAGTGCTTCCTGGCCGCTCAGCCTGATACTCTGCCATTCAACAGCCTCATTCGGTGTAGACTGCACAGGAACAATTAACCACTGATACGTTTCCGGTATCCTGCCCTCAACTGCACCTTCAACGCTTCCTTTCTGTGTTTCAGCCTGTTTAACCTGAAATGGTGAAAGGTCAAGCTCATTCTGCTCGTTAAGAATTGATCCCCAGGCTAAATAGCGTCCGGCAGCATCATATAATTCCTGCAAACGGGTTTTATCTGCCGCCAGGAAGACAAGAGTATTGCGATATATACGTGGAGCATTTCCACGCGTCTCCAGAATTGTTTTTGCCTGTTCGACAGCCTCACTTTTTTTGTCCCTGCTATGCGCGTGTTCTATGCCAAGCACAACTAACCGGGCATCGTGGTCATCCGGAACATCCTGGCTGGTATGCGGCAGGGCATGGATGCGGCTAAAATCCCCACTCCGCTGCAGGTTAGCCCGCAGACGCCGGCTGATCTCTTCAGCAATGGCATCGCCGTCTCGCTTATATTCTTCCGCCCGGTCTTCGGCTATCTTAGTTACTGTCGGTTGCGTTGAATACCAGTAGCGGGTGCCATCAACATAAAGATATGTAGCCTCTGCAGCAAGCCGTCGTAGGGCATCCCCAAATATTGAGGTTGATTCTCCGGGCATAACACAACCCAATTTAACTCGGCGGTCTTCTAAGCCACGATTTGCCGCTGTTGATACGGGAGCGGAACCAAGGTAAACCGTTCTAGCCACCCTGCGGCAGGCTGAATATTTGCCAAGGTTTGTTACCTGGTTGTCAAAGCGCAGCGGCAGAGAATTTGGGCCGTCAACATCGCTGGCAATTACCGGCACCCAGTTGTCGGAGAGGTAACGAGTTAGCTCGGACTGGACTGCCGGATCGTCTATCGGAATGTTGCAGGGCATGATCAGCGGGTTGCGGTCGCTCTTAGCCCATAAACTGTGGATTACCGCAGCCATCAAGCGCAATACACCACGCGTGCGCTGAAATTTAACCAATGTTGACCAGTCATTGTAAAGACGGTCAAAAACCTCCGGGTGGATAGGATAGGCTGCACGCAGCCTCTTTTCGTATTCACTGTCGCGGCTCTCTGGAGGAAACTCCTGCTGTTGAGTTCGGTATAGATCATAGAAAGCACGGGAGACTTTATCCCGGGCTACAAATTGTTCTTTATCTACCATGGGTTCAAAAAGGCGACGCCGGACAATCTCAAAGCCTTCCTCTGCGCTTGCCGGGCGCCATGATGATTCTATTCTGCCAATCACATTTCGCAGGCGATCAAGCGCCTCACGGCCCCGGTGGCCTCCCACCTCAACATCGTCTGCCTGGGTATGCGGCGAACTTGCAGTATCTGAAGCCGGAAGACTGATTACCAGCAAGCAGTTTTGGGCCAGCTTAGCTGATTCAGTTAACACCTGGGCAAAGGAAAACATAGTCTCAAATGTCCCTGCCGGCAAAATCATCTCATCGTGCAGTTGACGGGCATAGGCAACCCACTCGTCAATTAGTATCAAACAGGGGCCATACTCGTTAAAAAGCTTACGCAATTTATCACCGGGGCTGGTTGCCTTTTCATCATCAGCTCTCACCTGCTCATAAGCGTCTATGCCGCCCAATTGCCAGGCCAGTTCACCCCACAGTGTATTGATTACAGTGCCATCTGGTTTAATAGTTGGATTACCTGGCGATATCTTGTTTCCTACAAGCACAACGATCTTAGTTGCAGGTAGCTTATCTGCTTCAGCTTCTTTCATTACGCTGTCAATCCCCACTAAATCCGCTGGCGAAATACCAGAAAACAAATGATATAGGGCAAGCATGGAGTGAGTTTTTCCACCACCAAAATTAGTCTGCAGCTGAACAACAGGGTCCCCACCCTTGCCTGTCAATCGGCGAACGCCTCCTACAAGCAGGTGTTTTAGGCTTTCTGTAAGATAGGTGCGGCGGTAGAATTCCACGGGATCTCTGTATTCGTCACTACCTTCGCCTAAGTGCACCTGCCATAGATCGGCAGCAAATTCAGCCTGCTGGTATCGACCGCTGGCCACATCGCGGTGCGGAGATATAACCTCGCGCCAGGGCTGCAGGTTGCCCGTAACCTTGCTTTCCACTGCAGTGCCGGCACTTTTACGTTTTTCTGTACGCAACTGCTCATCATAACGCACCCGCAGCAGTTCAGCTTTCATTTTTTCTATCGCTTCTGATTCGGGGGCTGATATGGCTATAAGCAGGCGGTGGGTTGAATCCAGGGCGCGGTAAGTGTCGTCCCCGCTGAAGGCCTCCTGGTGTGCCCATTTATTGCGGACATCGCGCAGTTCACTAACAAGGCTGCGTTCAGCATGACCCAGGATTTCTTTAAAGACCTGGTGCCACTGTTCCCACATGATACGCAGGATAGCATAGACATCTAAGTGTGGAAGGTCATCATCTTCCTTCCAGGTCAGTTC
>PWUO01000052.1 GCA_003562555.1 Dehalococcoidia bacterium | reverse complement strand
GCCTCTTTGCGCATCATGCCGCGTGAGGTGGCTTCTGGTGGCCCTGAGGCGATGGAGAACCTCTATCTGGCTCGCTCTGCCCTTCGTGATGCCGCTCGCAAGGTTGATGGCCTGCCGCCCGCTGACCGGACTACCGGAGCGAGGGTAGTTGGTGACATGGTGGATGACGCTCAGCCTCCTGACTTCCATCAGGTTGCGGACGAGGGCGCTGCGCTACTCGGCCAGCAGCAGAGGGAGGCCCTGAGGCAGTCTCTTCAGGAAGCAGAGGGCATTGCAGCGGCCCGGGGGGTTGATGGTCCCGGGTTCGAGTGGGTTCCTGAGTATCTGGCAACGCTACCGAATGAAGACGTGATGAGTATGCTGGCCAACTTCATCGCTGAGACGCGGGAAGTCGTGGATGCCATGACAGGCGGCGCTGTCCGAGAGGGCCAGATCGCAAGCGTGCTTGATTCCATCGACAGCATGAGGCGCTGGGCCATGGGTGCTGCGCGTGATGATGCGCCCACCGGTTGGCAGCAGGCATTCTTCCGGTACCTGGATACCTCAGAAGCGCATGTCATCAGGATCGCCGAGAACGATCCCAACTTCGATCCCATCATGGGTTTGGCTACGCCAGACCGTGGCCAGATATACATGGCCAGGATAGCTGACGAGGTTGCGCGTCCTGGGGAGTTCCCGACGCATGCGGATGCGCAAGCCACGTTCCACAACGTTGCGGACCAGGGTGAAGCGGTAAGGGCCAGGAAGGCCGCAGAATACGCTAGGCACCAGGCCGTCTTAGAGAGGGCAGTTACGGAATTCGCGAGTAGTGGACACGGTGAGTCACTACTTCAAGAGGGCCACGAGGTCTGGCGGATGTTGGGCGCGGGCATGCATGGCGATGAGACGTTGCAGCACGCAATGATGATTCGAGATGAACTTGCTGATGCGATGCGCATGTTCATGGAGCGATATACAACAAAAGGCAATATGCCCTCGTATCGGCTAAGGCTGTTCGATGATATGGAAGCCATGCGGTGGAACATCATCCAGGAGCTTCCCTGACCATGGAACTCGTCCCGCCCAACTCCCTCGTTGGCCTGGAAAGCAACGATCTACGTCACTCTCCAGAGCGGATGGAGGAGCTTCGTCAGAGCATCAAGGAGGAGGGGATACAAAAGCCCATCGTCATCATCGAAGACGTAGAGACTGGCTATCGGCGCATCTCGAATGGTCATCACAGGTTGGCAATCGCCTTAGAGTTGGACCTTGAGGTCGTCCCGATAGTGGTTCGGTATGGCATTGTGGATAGATACGAGGACGGGAAGGGTGAGCACGTGAATCAGCATCATGTTGCAGTCAGAAGCGCACTGAAGCACCTGTACGGGCGTATCTCAAACCCAACGGCCAGCGACCAGGCTCGCTACCGGATTGGGTTGAAGGCGCTTGGGCAGTTGGGCGGCAGTGAGGATGTGCCGATGCCTGACATCGAACACATGACGGTTGCTCAGGTCCAGACCCTCGTTGAGTCTGGGAAGGTTTCCGCTGCTCATGCGCTTGATCTTGAGAACCAAGGCCGCAAGCGCGTCTCCCTTATCGGGTGGTTGGAGGCACGGTTGTAATGCCGGTTTACACGAAGCGAATGCTCGGAGAACGCGTTGACAACGGCGTTGTCCCCATGAACACGCCATTCCCTCGGCCAACGCGGGAAACCGCTGTAGGTGTGCTTGAGGATGGCCCCTACGATGTCATTCATGTCGAGAATCTGGTTCGTGGCACCGCTATCGTTCGCTTGACTGGGACGGGAACGGCGGACGTTCTGGTTGAGTGTGCCAATGGTGATCCCTACCCTGGTGGCAATTGGGTAGAGATCGACCGCCTCGATGGTGTTGCAGTTGCCACGCCAGCGAACACGTACTCCCTTGAGTTCGATCTTGGATATCGCTTTCTGCGGTTCACGATGGCAGAAGCTGGTGCCACCACCCTCGTTGAGATCGAATTCCAGGGCATGAGCCGATAGGGGGTCGCGTGACTCCATCAGGCCTTCCTGACGTAGCGGCCTTGATCGTCGTCGCTTTCACTGAAGAGGAGATCGCGCCTCTTCAAGAAATCTTGAACGAACGGCTGGAGGCTGGCGAGAAGGCCACGATTCAGGATGTGATTCGGGACGCGACTCGATGCTACCCGGAGAGGGGCGCCCGTGAAGCGGCGGAATCGGCTATCGCTTGACCTGACGCCACCTAGTGGGCCTATCAGGTTCAAGTATCACGACTTCGTAAGGAATGACGACTTCCCGGAGATCGGGATGGTTGGTCCATTCAACACGGCGAAGTCAACGGCAGCCGTGGATCGCCTCATGCGACGTGGGGTCGAGTATCCAGGGTCGAACACTCTCATCGCTCGTGCCACGCTCGTTGCGTTGAAAGACTCCACTCTGGAGCTTCTGCGCCGCCGCGTTGGCGCGGTCTTCGACAAGCGCGTGGGCGGCAGCGAGAACCTCCAAGAGGCCGTGTTCCGATTCCCGCCTGAACCACACCCCGTCACCGGGCACTTGGTACAGAGCGTCGTCAATGGCATCGGCCTGGACCGTACGGACATCGAGCGCGTTCTGAAGTCTACCGAGTTCGCCACCGTCCATTTGGAAGAGGCCGACGAGATTCCAAGCGATGCGCATGATCTCGTGCAGGAGCGTGCGCGTCAGGAGATATACCACCGCACCAAGACCGTCAGGGACATGTGCATGGACCTGGCGCTCACGTGGTCGAAGCTTGCAGGACGCACGCTCACCTGGCAGGATGTGTACGCCATCCTGCTCGATGACAAACTCAACCGCGTTGGTGAGCGCCAACTATCATCCGACCATCCCATGCCTGGCCACACGGTCGTGAGCGCCACGTGGAACCCCAACGGGAACGATCACACCTGGGTTCGGTACGTCGGCATCCCCTACCCCTACCCTGCGCCGACCGAAGAGTGGGTCAACGCGAACGTCGGCATTCGTGAGGTTCACGTCCCGCCAGACATCCTGGGAAGGGACCGTTTCAGGTTCCGTGCCGGGGCGCTCGTCAGCCTGGGTGACGGTACGCGTAGCTTCGCAGCCAAGCATGAACAGACCAACGGCAAGGTGAAGCTGGTCGATGGCCGAGAGGTGCCCGCAACAGACT
>PWUO01000256.1 GCA_003562555.1 Dehalococcoidia bacterium | reverse complement strand
GAGATGCAACACACACTCCTCATTGCCGCTACATTGCCTCCGAATGACCCGGACTATGTGCCCCTTGAGGAGATCAACGACAGCATGGCCGAGGCGATGGGGCAACTCAGGGCGCAGCAGGAGACCGAACCACCTGTCACCCTAGAAACGCTCAACGTCAACAGTCGAGAGTGGATGAATCGCCCCTGGCACGAGAAGGTGAGCCGTCTAGCATCTACACCTGAGTGGCAAGAGCTTGTTGACCGCGTAGTACATGGTCGGGAAATTGGAACCGAAGAGGCTGATACGCTTGCTAAGCAGTTCGGCTTTGTCCACGGCTTCGAGTTGATCGGTAACGTCAGCGTACCACTCAATGCCAACATTCCAGAGTTCCGACAGGCGCTCAACGCAAGCGTCGAAGCCGCTAGGAGCGCTCTGGAAGTTGCTCCCGAACCTGGCGCCGAGCAGCACATTCCGGTCACGCCAGATGCAGGCCCAGCCGGTCGTCCGGCGTTCGTACCACCACCCCTCGGTGGCGGGGCGACGACGGGGGCGACCTCGCCAGCAGGGGCGACGGTGAGAACCCAAAATCAGACTCTTGACCGCCTGGGCCTGAACTTGGATTCCGTACAGGTCCCAGAAGGCGTGAACATGGGCGCCCTCTTCGATGCCTTGGTTCATGCAGAGTCTGGTGGGCAACATCGAGGTGTGGCCGGTGCAGGGGTAGAGATCGGACCAAACGACCTCACTCGCTCCTCAGCGTTCGCGCTTGGCCTCACCCAGATCATGCCGGAAACCGCCTTGTCACCCGGGTTCGGAGTTACGCCCCTGATTCCACGCGAGCATCGTCCTGAGATGTGGGGCTTGCTGAACCGCATCACCCCACTCAGGACCAAAGCTAGGAACGAAGGCCTGAGCGAAGAAGAGCAAGGGCAATTGAATGAACTCGTCAGCGAGTTCAACGAGAAGGCCAATGCTGCCTTGAACGATGTCTCTGAGGCAGATTTCGCACGCTACGGCTATGAGTACCTGGCAGCCCTTCTCAGGCGATACGACGGGCAAGTCCAAGATGTTGAGGCTGCGGCCCTTGCGGCGTACCACGCCGGATTCGGCCCCGTGGACACCGCTATTGCCCAACGCGGAGACCAATGGGTCAACCACATCGAGTCGGACATTGGTCCGCTTACGCGCAACTACGTGACGACGATCATGCGTAGGCTCCAATAGGGCGCCATGAGCGAGTAGACTATCCCCATGGCGAGAAGGAACTTCCTCGAACTCGGCCAGCGTCTCGGCACCATCGGAGATGCTGGCTCGACCCTTGGTCGCACCTCTCGCCTCGTTAGTCCGGTTGCTGGAGCCTCTGGTACCCGCTCCTTCATCGACATCGGTAGGCGCTTCGGTACATACGAGGAAGAGGAAGAGGAACTGACGGGAATCGCACGCTTCGTCAGCGACCTCCCTGATCCCGTACGAGAGAACGTTGGCGGCGCTTTGCGCGGCCTTGCGTCGGCGCTTACACCCCTCCAGTTGCCGCAGGATGTCCTGTTCGCCACGATTGCTGGCGCTCTCGATGACGACAGCACCATCACGCAACGCCTGAGCCGAATCGAGTGGGGTAAATACTTCCCCGGGGGTGAGATACCGGCTCGGCCTGCCCAGGGTGAGGAAATCTTCGACTTCCTTGGTTTTGACCGGGAGACCGCGAAGTGGGCAGGCATCATGGCTGATGTCACCGTAGACCCGCTGATCTTCGGTTCATGGCTACGCGTTGGTGGCAAGCTGAGCGGTGTTCAGGACCTCGTACGCCTTGGTAATCGGGTGGACCACTTCGTCAGCCCGATTGGGATGGGCCGCGAGGTTGCGAAGGTCGCCAGGCGCTCTCGATACCTCAGCGACTTCATGGACGCTCGGACTGAAGCGGTCATCAACCTGATCCGAAATCCTGACTCGCAACTGTTCGGTATTCACCGCTTCGGCGAGAAGGCCACGCGGGTCATGGAGCAATTCCTTCCCAGGGGACCGATGCTGGAGATGCGCTTCGGTCGGGAGATGGGTCGCGAGTTGCGGCACATCACCCAGATGGCCGAAGAAACAGGTCGGCGCATCTCGCAGGATGCCCTCCTGTCTCTTCAGCGGGCGCAACAAGGTCCGCTTGGCGATCAGGCCATAGACCTCGTGCGTGGATTCGCTCGTACCGCTGAGGAGCAAGCCCGCGCCCACCGGAACCACTTGGATGGACTGCCTACCATCTTGCGCGATGTCATCGAGAAAGAGGTGTATGACACGGCGCAGAGGTACGGCTTCTTGGCCTTCATGCGCGGTGAGCGGGGTGCTTCACGCGTTCTCGACCCCCAGACTCGCGCCCTTGGCGAGGAAGTCCTGGGTGCAGTGACGCGCGAAACTGCTCGTCGGCCCGGTGTGCGCGATGTCGAAGGTACTGTTCAGGATTTCCTTGAGCAGGCACATCGTATTGGTGAGTCGCGGCTGATTGAGGCTCGCGAGGCTGTCCGCAAGGTTGCGGGTGACCAGGCTCGCCGGTCTCGCATGCCCGAGCAGGCCATCATGGAGGCCGAGCGCGGCGCGGTGGACATCTTCAACCGCTACCTGAGGGACACGGTTCAGATCGACGCTCGCCTCGGAATGCAGATGAGCGGCTACGAGTTCATTGGCAATAATCTCATGACTCGCGGCTTCGAGTTGACCGGCAGTCGGAAGTTCGGAGAGCAGTTGTGGGACCGGCTCCTCACGTCGGGTTTGCGTGGCCGTCAACACTTCGATGCCATGATGGACGAGTCCACTGGCCTGAGTTTGAGAAATCTCGTACGACACCTCTCGCCTGACGACCTCAAGCGTGGTGTCGAAACCCGAATGCGTTACCGGGGCGTCGTGGAGTCCGAGATGCGCCGCCTCGGCGTTACTCGGAACCTTCTGCGTGATGACACGTACCAGAGGCGGGTTGGGGAACTGGTATCTGAGGCAGAGGATATCCGCAGAGCGTTATACAAAATGGAGCGCATCCCGGGTAGCACGCCAGAACTTCAGAAGCTTCGCAGTGAACTGCTCGACGCTGCCGACGCTTGGCACAACGCGTCTCGCAACATGGACCCACGGGTCAACCGCATCCTTCAAGAACTTACGGGTGATGCGCCGAGCCAACTAGTGCCACG
>PWUO01000008.1 GCA_003562555.1 Dehalococcoidia bacterium | reverse complement strand
GAACTCACCCGGACTGGACCCCCCCGAACCGAGCGAGAACGAGCCCTCCGGCACGTACACCATCTCGATCCCGAACGGCTGCACCTCCACGCTCGCACCCGCCGACACACCATCCGCCACGTAATCCCACTGCAAACCCACACCGTTCGCGGTGAACGTCCCATACCCGCTGCTGCTGCGGTAGATGAACGCGCCCACCCGATCGCTCGGCACATCCACCACCGCACCTGAGGGCACCACATGCCCACCCCCCGCCAACGTCGCGTGCTGCCACGCACCACCGCTCACGCGGTACTTCACGAACCCCCACGCCGCATCCCAGTTGTCGCTCGCCTCAACCCACGACGGCCGCGACGGACCACGCCACGACTCATCCCAACTGATGTCGAAGCTCACGGGGCGACTGCCACCACTCGCCGCGCCAAGACTCACGTTCGAGATGCTGATGTACGACGGAGCAGGCTCGAAGTCGCCGCCGCCAGTCACCGTCACGCTCGCCGTCGCGCTCCTTGACGGATCAGCGTTGCTCGTCGCGGTCACCTCGCAGTCGCCCGCCGAACCCGGCGCCGTGTACGTCACCGGATTCCCAGCACCAGGCACACTTCCACACGTCGCAGACCACGTGACGCTCGCATCACTCGCGCCCGTCACCGTGGCCGCGAACGACTGCGAGCCATTCAACGGGAGCGTCACAGAAGACGGCGCCAGACTCACGCTGACACCCTCTGTGCCACCTGCGATGTCGACGTTGACACTAGAGACATTCTGGCCGTCGCTGACGATGAACACCAGCTCCGTAGCTTCGGCCCCAAAAGTGAACTCACTGGAGCCTTCGAGATCGCATGGGAACGAACTCGCCAGGACTTGCGAACCGTCTGCGAACGTGCACGCGACCTCTTCACCAGGCACGACGTCCGAGATGAGCCATGTCGTGGATCCGGTAAGGCTGTTACCTAGTTCGCCTGGGCTGACGTTGACCGCGGTCCGCACAATGCGCGCAGGTGCATTACGTGGATCGGTCACAGACAACAGCATGAAGGACGAAGACGCGTGACCCTCGCTACTGATGACCCGAACACGCACGAGGTACACGCCGGGCGCCGCGTAAGTGTGCTGGATACGTCCCTCCGTTGGTGCTGTGGGGAAGAAGCCGCGTGCACGCGGGCAATCGAACGCACGCCATCCGCCGCCATCGTCCCAGTCAACCTCACAACTGGCGGCTCGATCAGCCCTGGTCGTGAAGTAGCGCAACTCGGTTGGCTGACCAATGGCCGCCTCACGCCCGTCAAGCCGCACGTTGTAAACATCCGGCGCAACAGTACCGAGCCCACCTGCCCACGATGCCGTGTCACTCAGAACGACGTATCGATCAGGAACACTGACCGTCAGCTCCGACTCACGCAACTGCGGAACGTCGCGCACAGACACTGGCGGCGAGAGCGTAAACGTCGCACGTCCCGATTCATTCGTCAGCGCAGAGAAGCGACGATGCACGGCGGTCGTGTCCAACTCATACTCAAAGAACCCAGACTCGCTGAGGAAGACACGCAGCCCAGCTCGCGCCGGCTCCACCTCGACAGTCACCTCGACGTCGGCCTCACGCGAGAGATTGCTGAGCGACGTCACAATCCTGGCACTGCCAATCGACGAACCGAACGTTGAGCGATCGCAACCGACACCCGAGACGAGCGCAGCGCTCCAAGACACGCCACCCGCGCCCATCGCGAGCGGGTCAACGCGATAGTCAAGGAGCGTGATCTGCAGTGTCTCTTCGAACGCCAGCTCGCCGAGCTCTGGATACGCCGACATCGTGGCTCGATGAATCTGACGCGCAAGCGGCCCAGGATCATCGTTGACCAGGTGCGCGACTTCGATCGCGATCGCACCAACCTCAGTCGCCGTGGCACCCCACTCGAACGACTGCTGCGTCACCGGACCGAACACCCCTCCAACAGGAGGCGCAGCCGCAAGGACGAACGCAAGCATGAAGCTCTGCGCAGCGCCCCGGTAAGCCTCATCAAGCCACTTGTGCTGAAGAGCGAGCGCTTGCACAGCCTCAACGAACTCATACGGTGAAGCACAGATCTCCACAACGCCGTCAGCCACCGCCGCAGCAGGGATGCTCGAAATCGACGCCTCCACGACGCGCCCCGCCTTATGCGCCTCGGACAAACGCCACGAGAACGCTCCACCAGCAATACCCCCAGAGACAGCCGCGAGCGTCAACACCGCCGTAGAACCCCCTGCGCTGCGCTGTACCGAACCGTCACCGCGGTCATCGAAATCGAACAACGAGAAGCTACTGGCGCCAGACACCGGATCTACGGCGAGCAAGCCGACAATGCGATCGAACTCCTCGTACGACACGACCACACCCGACGCGGCTCTACCATCACCATGCTTCACGACGACGGACACCAGACCAAGGCTTTCGCTCACAAACGCGATGGTGCCATCATCATCCGCAACACCCGAAACAGACCCCGACCCTGAGTACGGCACTTCGAGCACTGCGTCCTCGGCGCCACCCAAGGGCGGCGACGTCGGACACCCCACCAACAACCCCACCAACGCCAAGGCAACCAACGAAAACAATGACCGACGTACCATCGCAGCACCAATCCTAGAGAAAGAACGAAACAGAAGTACGAGATCATATGTCTCGTGAACGAATGATGAGTAAGCGTAGCGCAATCGTCACGAAATTCGCAACGCTATCCCGCCGACCACGATGCACTTGAACGGCAGTTCGCAAGAACCGTGCTTCGCGAGCCGAAACCTCGCGACTCAGAGAACACTTGATCGCACGCCTGCCGGTGTGGAAGAAACGGCCTACCCGCACTGTCGCTTGAGCAGGGGGTCACAAGCTTCAGCCTTGTCGCCCCAACTACGAGAAAAGCCGTTCAGGACGGTGATACGGAGTTGAGCGGCCCCGCACCAGCGGAGCCGCTCAACGCGTTGGTTGCGTCAGTGTTGTATCTGGAGTACGCCAGATATGCCCGCTTCGAACGACACCGAGACGAGTTCGATCGCCCGTTCTACCGAACTCGATCAGCCGCGCCCTTCGCTAAAGCCCTCGATCTCACTCAGAGGCTCAGCGCCCAACGGTTCACCCACCATCCTGCGTAGTACCATGCCACGTCCGCCCCAGGCATTGCATCGCGG
>PWUO01000108.1 GCA_003562555.1 Dehalococcoidia bacterium | reverse complement strand
CAAGCCAGCGGCAAAAATGCGCCCCCAACCGCGGGGGGATCCTTCGCTCCTCCCGGTGCGTCGACCCCGGCCGAGTTCATGTTGCGATCGAAGGGCTATGATACTGACAGGGACAGCAGCATCGTGTTACGTGAGATCGGAAGGAGCGCGCAACCATGCACGGATCGAGCGACGAACGCACCCGCACCGGGATGGGCCCGGAGGCCCTGAAACGGGCCTTTGTGGACAGCATGTTTTACGTGCAGGCGCGCTACTGGGAAGTCGCGACCCCGCACGACCTGTTCATGGCCGCGGCCTACACGGTCCGCGACCGCATGCTGGAGCGCTGGATCCGCACCTCGGACGCCTACAAAAAGGCACAGGCGCGCACGGTCTGCTACCTGTCCGCCGAGTACCTCCTGGGCCCGCAACTAGGGAACAACTTGATCAACCTGGGGATCGTCGACAGCGCGCGTCAGGGTGCGCGCGATCTCGGCATGGACCTGGTCAAGATCCTCGACCAGGAACCCGAACCCGGCCTGGGCAACGGCGGCCTCGGACGCCTCGCCGCCTGCTACCTCGATTCCCTCGCGACGCTCTCGATCCCCGCGATCGGCTACGGCATCCGTTACGAGCACGGCATCTTCGACCAGAGCATCAACGACGGCTGGCAGGTGGAGGACTGCGACCTGTGGCTGACCAACGGCAACCCCTGGGAGATCCCCCGCCCGCTGCTGCGCTTCCCCGTGTGTTTCGGTGGCCACACCGAACCCTACACGGATGAGCACGGCCGTTTCCGGGTGCGCTGGGTGCCTGAGATCGAACTCTACGGCATGGCCTACGATACGCCGATCCTTGGGTACGGGGTGGACAACACGAACCTGCTGCGGCTCTGGCATGCCACCGCCGGCAAGTCGTTCGACCTGCAGGCATTCCAGCAGGGCGACTACTACGGCGCCGTGAACGCGAAGGTGGCGGCCGAGAACATCACCAAGGTGCTGTACCCGGACGACGAGCCGGAAGCGGGCAAGGAACTGCGGCTGAAGCAGCAGTTCTTCTTCGTATCCTGTTCGCTACAGGACATGGTCCGCGTGCACCTGGAGGACGCGCCGGGCCTGGAGGGCCTCCACGAAAAGTTCGCCGCGCAGCTGAACGACACCCACCCGGCGATCGCGGTGGCCGAGCTGATGCGCCTGTGCGTCGATGTACACGGGATGGGCTGGGATGCGGCATGGGAGATCACGCGCCAGACCTTCGCCTACACCAACCACACGCTGCTGCCCGAGGCGCTGGAAACCTGGCCGGTGGAGCTGTTCGGCCGCCTGCTGCCGCGACACCTGGAGATCATCTACGAGATCAACCGACGCTTCCTGGACGAGCTGCGCATCCGCTACCCCTTCGAACCGGAGCGCATCGCACGCATGTCGCTGATCGAAGAGGGTCCGGTGCGGCGGGTGCGGATGGCGCATCTCGCGACCGTGGGCAGTTTCGCGGTGAACGGGGTTGCGGCGATGCACTCGGGACTGGTGAAGTCCACCGTGCTACGGGACTTCCACGAACTGTACCCGGAGAAGTTTCACAATGTCACCAACGGGGTGACGCCGCGGCGCTTCATCCAGCTCAGCAACCCGGACCTGTGCGGCCTGGTCACGGAGGTCGCGGGTGCCGGCTGGGCTCGGGATGCGGACAACCTGCGCAAGCTGGAACCACACGCGGAGGACGCCGCCTTCCAGGAGCGCTGGCGCGCGATGAAACGGGCCGCGAAGGGGCGCCTGGCGACGCGCATCCGGGAGACTACCGGGGTGATCGTGGACCCGGAGTCGATGTTCGACATACAGGTAAAGCGCCTCCACGAGTACAAGCGCCAGCATCTGAACCTGCTGCACATCCTGACCCTGTACCACCGGATCAAGCAGAACCCCGGATTGGACCTGACGCCGCGCACGTTCGTATTCGGGGGCAAGGCGGCACCGGGGTATTTCATGGCCAAGCTGATCATCAAGCTCATCCACTCGGTGGCCGACGTGATCAACCGCGACCCGCAGGTTAACGGTCTGCTGCGGGTGGTGTTCTTCCCCAATTTCAATGTGAAGAACGCGGAGTTCATCTATCCTGCCGCCGACCTGTCCGAGCAGATCTCCACCGCGGGGAAGGAGGCCTCCGGCACCGGCAACATGAAGTTCTCGATGAACGGGGCACTGACGGTCGGCACTCTGGACGGCGCCAACGTGGAAATCCGTGACGCGGTGGGGCACGACAATTTCTTCCTGTTCGGGCTCACCGTCGAGGAAGTCGAACGCACGCTGGCGGAGGGTTACCGGCCCTGGGAGATCTACCGGGAGAACCTGGAACTGCGCGCGGTGATCGACATGCTTCGCTCGGGCCTGTTCTCGCATGGCGACCCGGATCTGTTTCGCCCGCTCACCGACAGCCTGATCCAGCACGACCCCTACCTGCTCCTGGCCGACTACCCGGCTTACGTGGAGGCCCAGAACAGGGCTGACGCCGCCTTCCGTGACGTGCCAGGCTGGACGCGCATGTCGATCCTGAACGCGGCGCGCATGGGATACTTCTCCTCGGACCGGGCGATCCGGGAGTACTGCGAAAAGATCTGGCGGGTGAAGGCAGTGCCGGTGTCGCTGCGGGTGCGCGATGCTTGAGCCCATCGACCGGCCTCCGGAAAACCCGCGGTGGTTCAGGCTGCTCTCCCGCTCGAGAACGTTGAAGGTGACCGGGTTGCTCATCATCGTGAGCTGATCCGCGACGCTTCGATAAAGCTTGCCTATCGCGATGATGGAAAATCTCAACTTGAACCAAAGAACCTCTGGGTCTTAACTTGAATGGCAGCTGGACAAGGAGCCGCTCCTCAGCCGTAAACGCCGGGAGTTCGGCCATTGTCTCAGGGGCTGCCCTTTTTCTCAGGGCGATAGTTCCCGAAATGCACGCAAATTCAACGCAGTGAAGATGGAGAAAGACATGAGTGATCAGTCGAATACTGGCAAGTGCCCGGTCATGCACGGTGGCAACACCGCCACAGGCCATTCGAACATGGAGTGGTGGCCGGAAGGCCTGAACCTGGACATCCTTCACCAACATGATCGCAAGACCAACCCAATGGGAGAGGACTTCAACTATCGCGAGGAGGTCAAGAAGCTCGACTTCGACGCGCTGAAGAAGGACATGCACGCGCTGATGACAGAGAGCCAGGATTGGT